>CALUSA010000101.1 GCA_944323275.1 Candidatus Gastranaerophilales bacterium | reverse complement strand
ACCCAAAAGTCTGTAGGTTGGGCATACCTGCCTAACACAATAAAACGGTCAGATTCTGTACACACCCAATCATCGCAATCACGTAATGATGAATGCTTCCGAATGACAAGTGATTTCGGTGGGCACGCCTTATGGCTTTGCCCACCCTACATTACTGTTTGCGATGAAGAAATAGCTCTGAAACAAGAAATAGAATATCCGCAAGAATCTGAGGAGCAACAGGAACAAGAACAGGAACAAGCCGCTCAAACTATTAAAAATGACAATGATAAAAAAAGTATATTCGGCTTTAGGTTAGAAAATATAACAAAATTTTTTACAGGATTTAAAAAATAAATTTTTTAATCCGTGGCACTCTGCCGAACCAATATGACTAAATGTCATATTTGTGAGAGGGGATGAGAACTTGTTCGAATCCTTCCAAAACAAAAAGCCCTTTTTCAAGAGCTTTTTAGTGGCTGGGGCGGAAGTGTCTTGCTCGTTCGCCTTTAACGGCGTTACGCCTTCCGCCTGCGCGTAAGGCTTCAGCCTCAGCTCGCTCGCGCGATTCTCACCTACGGTTCTCATCCACCGTCCAATGGAAAAAAACAAGGTCTACATTGTAGACCTTGTTTTTTTCTGGGGCGGAAGGATTCGAACCTCCGGAATGGCTGGACCAAAACCAGCTGCCTTACCACTTGGCGACGCCCCATTATTCAATTTTTAACGAATTATATAACCAATCCGTATAATATATATTATTAAGCACATACCATGATGTCAAGCATAAAATCATTGCTTAAAAAGGCTGAGTTGTGTACCTGTATGCTTTTTTTTATAAATTTCGTAGTCAAAACAGCCGATATCATTGTATGCAACAGGATTGTCAGCAAGGTCAATTATGCGCCCCTGACCGGTTTTGCAATATTTGATATATTTGCAAAAACTGCAAATTTTCCATTTTTCATCGAGTTTTGTTTTTTTATACGCCATAACCAATTATACAAATATTCGGTTTTTAAATCAAAAAGACGATACTTATAAAAATTATAAATGGTACCATAATATATTATTATACAAAACAGGAGTAAGAATATGGATTTTAAAACAGCTTTTTCATATATGTTTAAGGACAAAAAATTTTTATGGGTTTATTTAACAGGTATAATTTTATCCTTGCCCGTGATATTGAGCAATATTATTTCACCCTTAAATAAATATACAAAGTTGATACCGTATATAAATAATTTATCAGCAAAGGAATTAAGCACTATTTTCCTGATTATTTTTGTTATTTCTTTTATTCTTTCCATGTATCTTGCCGGTTACCACTTTGTTAATATAAACAAAAGGATATCTCAAAAAGATGCAGCTTTGCCTTTGTTCTCGGATATAAAAACAATCGGTGCGGCTGCTGCGAAATTTTTTGTTGTATTTTTAATTTTATTATTGGGTGCAAGTCTTGCACTGACACTTTTAGCAACAGTAACAGTGATTATTGTTTCAATTTTTTCAAAGGCTGAATTGCCTGTACTAATACAATCCTCGGTTTATATTTCATTAATAATATTATTTTGTATTGTGATGGTGTTTATCCCCGGTGCAATTACTTCTTTTTCCAATGACTTAAAAATAAAATCATTTTTTAATGCTCACAAAATCTTTGCAATTATAAAAGAAAACAAATTAAATTATTGTATTTGTACTGTTTTATTCATTTTGCAATATTTTTTAAGCAGCTATTTAAACAGTTTTTCTTTAAGCAAATATTACTGGATTGCTCTTTTCAGTCCTGTCTTGATATTTTATATCAACCTTGCAATAGATGATTTGTTTGCTAAACTTGCAAGTAATGCAAATTTAGCGCAGACCGGGGCTGTATGTGAAACAGTAACAGAAGAAACGACAGCGGAATCCGAAAATCCATCAGAAAATGAACAGTAATATCGAGCAGCAGCGTTAAAATTTAGACATAAAAAAGAGCAGATACAAAATCTGCTCTTTTTTATATATTAATTAAAAAATTAATTATACTTCAGTCAATCTGACTTTTGTTCTTGCGCCTTTGCCGTCAAGATCAACTTTACCTTCGTGAGCAAGCCAGCCGATACCCATAGAAACAAAGTTTTGTTCAAGGTCTAAATTTTTTTCTAATTTAGAAATAGTTGTTTCGTTGTTTTTTTGATCGGCTAAAAATTCATAAACTTTGCCTGCAGCTTCTCCGATAAAATAGTTCATTTTTTAAATCTCCTTCTCTTTAATTTTTAAAACAGATAATTTTTTTAACAAAATTATTGTACCAAATTTTTTTAATCATGTCATATAAAATATATTAAATTTTTATACAAATTTTGATATTTCTGCCGGAAAAGAACACTGAAAAAGATTTGAGTATCTTTTTTAGAGGCAGGCAAAGTGAAAAACGAAGTTTTTCCGTGCAGTATAAAATTTACAAGCCATACATATCAGGATGCCCTCGGGTACAAGCGAAGTCACATTCAGACATTTTTAAATTAAAGCGTATAAAGATTTTCTGTGCGTGTTAAAATACATATTAGTAATACGAGTAAGAGGATTTTTGGGTTATTTATGGACGAGGAAATTTTAAAAACCGAACGTGAATATTTTAATAAAAACTTTAATATAAGCTACATTGACGAAAGTTTGCCAAAAGCAGATAACAGGATAATATTGAAACATTATTTTTGTTCTTTGCTGGTTTACGGTGTTATGATTATGCTTTTGTGGCTGAATCCGTTTTTTAGCAAAATATCAAGCGAGCAGGTAAAAGATTTTTATAATATTCTTTACATGTGTTATGTGATAATTGCACCTGTTATTTATTTTATTTTTCGTCCTAAATCCATCTGGAAATCTCATAATATAGCGATATGTGATTATGTAAGAAGGGTTTTTCTTCATCTGCCAAAATTCGCCTCGTTAAAAGTTTCAGAAATAAAAGAAGAATTAAAATGTTTTATTCCTTCCTACACCGAGCAGCAGTCAATCGTGTTGATGTTTATTAAATTTTTCTTCGGGGTATTGATGGTAAGCTCTCTTGCAAATAATATTCATACAATAAGCCAGAGAACATACACATACAACAAACTTTATGAAATGTTTGTTACCGCAGTTTCCTCACTTGATTGGACAATGATTAAGGACTTTTTTGTTAAATACAAAAATGTTCTGTATAACAATGCAATAATATTTTTGTTTTCATTAGATTTGTCTATTTTTTGTTTCGGTTATTTGACGGAGCTTGGATTTTTGCGAAATAAAATCAGAACGGTAGAAACAACTCCTGCGGGATTGTTTTTCTGTCTTATTTGCTATCCGCCTTTTGCTGCGATAACAGCCGAGTTTATCAGTCTGCCGCAGAATGACAATATAATGGCTTTTGGTGATATAAATTCACCGCTAACCTGGATTTTCCGTATATGTGCAATAGGTTTTCTTGTTATATATGTTGCTGCTTCGGTTGCGCTGGGCTTTAAGGGCAGCAACCTTACCAACAGAGGAACAGTAAGCTGTTTTCCGTATAATATTGTCAGACATCCGGCTTATATTTCCAAAAATATTTTCTGGACGCTTACGACATTGCCTGTTTTTTTAGTGGATTTTGGTGCTGCTGATTTTAATTTTGCCAAATATTTCACAAATATTTCGCTTGTAATTTGTGCACTGATAACAACTTACGCTGTTTATTACATGCGTGCTCTGACAGAAGAAAGGCATCTTATAAAAGACCCTGATTATCAAAAATATACGCAAAAGGTTAAATACAGATTTATTCCATTTGTTATATAGCTTTCTGTCCGCAAAGCACAGAGGAGAAACAGCCGTAAGATAACGGTCTTGTTTATTGTGCAGGTTCAACGGGCAGCCGGAGTCAGTTAACTATATGAAATTCACATAAAATCAGCAAGGATTATATTTGACAACAAAAAGCCTTCTTCCGAAAATCTGTATCCCTTATCAGTTTTTAAAAGATGGGCTGTTTGTGTGTATTTTTCTATAATATTTTTGTATTTTTTATCAAAATCAATATTGAACTCATTGTTTATTTCTTCAACATCAATGCCGCAGCCTTTTCTTAAACCCAGAAAAATTTTTTCCTCAAGTTGTTGTTGTTTGTTTAAAGTGGTTTGTGCCGCTTTTTTGCGGTAATTAGTCATATAATCTTTAAGACCGGCAAAATTGGAATATCTTAAAGCTCTGTCTTTGAAATACCCGTGTGCTGCTGCGCCGAATCCGTAATAGGATTGCGCATTCCAGTAGCTCAGGTTGTGTTTTGAGCAAAAACATGTTTGTCCTGATTTTTTGGCAAAATTGCTTATCTCATAATGTTCAAAACCCGAATTTTTTAACAAATCTGCGGCTGCAAGGTACATATCAGCCTGAAGGTCGTCATCGGCAATGTTTTGCGGTCTGTTTTTATAAAAGAAACAACCTTCTTCTATTTTTAATCCGTAAAGCGAAATATGCCCTGCTCCGAGCTGTATTGCCTTTTTTAAATCTTCACAAAAGCCCTCTAGATTCTGCTCCGGCAAACCGTATATAAAATCAACGCTTACATTATCAAAGCCTGCCTCAAAAGCGTTATTTACCGTTTCAACAGCTTTGAGTGAAGTGTGTATGCGTCCTGTTGCTTTTAAAATATTATCGTCAAAAGTCTGCACACCGGTTGATATACGGTTAAAGCCGGCAAGTTTTAAATCACACAGTTTTTTATAGTCGACTGTTTCTGGGTTAATTTCTATTGTAATCTCTGTATTATCATCAAAGTTCAGCCTGTTTAATATCCGTGATAAGTCTTCAACCTCAAGCAATGACGGTGTGCCTCCGCCAAAATAAATCGTCTTTAATGTTTCTTTTTGATAAAAGCAGTCAATTTCTTTTAAAAGCGTGTCAACGTAAGCCCTCTGCTCTGTTAGCGGTATTTGCGGATAAGAAACAAAAGAGCAGTATTTGCATTTGCTTTTGCAAAAAGGTATGTGAATATATGCACTAAAACATTGCGGCATTAGATTATTCTCTGGTGTATAAACGTTTTTTTGCCGTCAGCGTAAGGTGCAACGGTTTGCCCCGAGCCGTAGAGTTTGTACTTGTAAATAACCAGACCTTCCAGCCCGACGGGACCTCTCGCATGGGTTTTAGCGGTTGAAATACCTACTTCTGCCCCCAGCCCGTATCTGAATCCGTCGGCAAAACGGGTAGATGCGTTAGCAAATACTCCTGCTGAGTCAACAAGGTTCATAAAAGTTTCTGTTGCCTGTTTGTCTTCTGAAATAATACAGTCTGTATGCCCCGAGCCGTAGATGTTTATGTGAGCGATTGCGTCGAAAATGTCTTTTACCGCTTTAACGGAAACAATTTTGTCGCCGTATTCCGTTGCCCAGTCTTCTTTTGTGGCACGTTTGAGATGAGGAACAAACTCACGGCAGCGTTCACAGCCACGGACTTCCACCTGAGCTTTTTCAAGCTCGAGGACAAGCTGCGGCAGGTAATTTACGAGCAGGCTTTCGTGTATAAGAATAGTTTCCACGGCATTGCAGGCACTGGGGTATTGCGTTTTTGCGTCAACACAAATATCCGTAGCCTTTTTCACGTCAGCCTGTTCATCTATGTAAATATGACAAATGCCGTCAGCGTGACCCATTACGGGGATTTTTGTGTTGCTTTTTATATACTGAACAAGCGAGTTGCCGCCACGGGGAATAATCAAATCAATGTATTTGTCCATAGAAAGCATTTTTGCAACATCTTCCCTTGAATACAGAAGATTAATTGCCCCCTGAGGGAAGTCAATCTGTTCCAAAGCCTCTTTAATAAGTTTTACAAGGATTGTGTTCGTATTGTGGGCTTCTTTTCCGCCTTTTAAAAGGACAGCGTTGGCACTTTTTATTGCCAGAGAACAGATTTGAGGAATAACGTCAGGTCTTGCTTCAAATATTACGCCTATAACACCGATAGGACAGCTTACACGGTACAGGTCAAGCCCCGTATCCATGCCCATTGCCCAGAGTTTTTTGTTAACAGGGTCTTCCAGCTTTTTTACGTCCCTTATGCCCTTAATCATATCACGCATTTTGTTGTCGTCGAGTTTGAGTCTGTTAAAGGTGCTGTGGTTAATCTCGCCTGATTCCAGCAGGGATTTAGCTTCTTCAAGGTCTTTTGCGTTTTCTTGAAGTATCAGCTCTTTGTTTTCTTCAAGCTTGTCGGCTACGGCTTTTAGTGCTTGATTTTTTTCAAGCGTAGAAAGCGAAGCAAGTGTATAAGATGCAAGTTTGGCTTCTTGAGCCAGTTTTTCTAAATTTGTGACCATAAT
>CALUSA010000100.1 GCA_944323275.1 Candidatus Gastranaerophilales bacterium | reverse complement strand
AAAAAAATCAAACCATGTGTTCTTTTATACTGACCGAATGAAGATAGGGAAAGCCCCTTGTGGAGCAGGACGTTACTCCGGCGAAACTTCTGATTTCAAGACATCCGGCGTTCCCTGCGACACTAGATTAGAGCTTACAGACCAAATGCAAAAGAATATACGGAACAAAAAATATTTTTGCCTTCAATGTTTCGGAAGCTGATAGAAAATTTATAAGCAATCTGAAGGATAATATTGGGTTAAAAACTATGTATAATATTGCCATAATTGAATATTTAACGGATAAATTTAACAAACTTATAATTGATGAATTTTTTCTGAATATTGATAATCAAAAAGAGACCGAAATTTCTCAAGTAAATTATAACAGGATTCTTACAAAAGCTGTATGGAGTATGACTCAAATCATTTCCATCGTTAAAAAAATATGATTAAGTATAACGGAATTTATGATTATTTTATGGAAGAAAAATATCAGTTGTTAAAATATCTATATTTTACGGCACTGATATATAACTGAAATTCCCGAAGATTCTTCGGAATAATCGGAGAATACGCAAAAGCGAGTATGACAGACTTTAGTCTGCTTTACTCAAAGCCACTTAATAGAAGGTTCTACTAGAAAGAATAAGTTATGAAAAAAGATGATTTAGATGAATTAGTAAATCTTATAGCTGCAGATACAGCCGCTAAACATAAAAAATATGAAAGCGTAAATAATAAAGCATTACAAGCATTTGAAAAAAATGACATAAATGATTTTATTAATATTTATAACCCACAAGTATCTTCCATAGATGAAAAAATCAATGCTTTATCAACATTAATGTTAATTGTTGATGATGCTGAAAAAATATTTAAATTTAAAAATGTTATATTAAATTCTGATAGCGAACACAAGGATTTTATTTATTTATATGATTATGCAATGTTTCAAAGCGGAATAATTTCTCCGGAAGACATTATTAAATCTGTTGAAGATGGCACAGACAAAAACATCCCTCTTGCATTTGCTATAAAATCATTTTTTTACAGAGACGCCCTAGATAGTTATGAATCCTCAAAATTAGCCATTGAACATGCAATTTTGTTAGAGCCGGATAATTTAGAATATAAATTATTCCTAAAAGAATTAGGGTAATTTTATTGGCAAACAAAAGTCTACCCGGCGGAATGTTGGTTGTAATCTGATATTTTACACAAGGATGAATAAGTTATGCAATTAAAAGACAAGTTAATAATTGAGAATTTTTAGATTTCGCTGTTCTCAAAAATCATACCAAATGTTCTTTTTCATTCGTTTCACTCACACGGCGTGTCCGTCCAAAATTCGCCTCACGACTCGGATTTGCTGCAGTTTTTAGTAGGTCATTTAATAACTTCGGCTGATTATTAACCTCATGAATATATGCTTATCTTAAAAACTATTCTTCAGTGTTCTTTTCTTTAAATGAATTTAGCAACTCCAGCATTTCTTGTGAACCGTCAATAATTATTTTAGCATTTGGTGAGAATAACGGGTCGCCCTCATGGTTTGAATAAACATAAGATACTATTGCTCCGCCTTTGTGACCGTATTTATTTTGTGATATTAAATAGTACGGTGAAAAGCTATCCTCATCATTATTGTTTTTCTGTGCATCTTTTTTAGTAAGTTTTAAACTTTCTGCTGTTTTATTATAAGAAAGTGTGTAACTCTCTTTGGCACCGAGTGCATCATTTAATGCAGCTTTGAATTTTCGGACAGAGGTACTTTCATCGGCAAAATCGTCAAAAATCATTATTCCGTTAGTACCTTCTATTTCCCGTTCGTATTTGCCGTCAGCACTGACTACCGAGATAGTACCGTCAGATTTGATATTGAAGGATTTAAACGGAACAGGTCCGTCTATTGACATTGCAGGCATTCTGCTTAATACAACCGTATCTTTTTCTTTGTCATATTTGAAGGAGTAATTTTTATCGTATTCCGCAGCATGGAACATTGCTTTTTTTACTGCGTTTATGTACTTTTTAACCTGCGGGTTGTTTTCAATAAATGGTTTTTCTGTATGTGTTTTAAATGATCCTGTGCCGTCGCCATTATCTGTGTGTATATTTTCCGGCGGAACAAAATCTTTCCCCCCGATAAGAGCAACAGAACCATCGTTTTGCAGTCTGTAAACATTGTGTTTAGGTGCGTAATTGAGTTTTTGGTCTTTTTTATGTACTAAAACAACTTCATCCATTTCCACATCATATCTGGGTGTGTAATCTTTTGATTTTATATCTCTTACAAATTTTTGTTCTGTGGTCATTGGATTTTTGTCAGCATTTTTAGCTCTTAATTTGTTAATAACAAAATCAGTGATTAAGCCTGCTGCTAAACCGATACCCAGCAATGCACCTGCATTGGGTAAGACTTTTTTAGCTTTTTGTGCTAATGACATACCTTTAAGTGCATTATCACTTGCTGCTGCAAATACATCAGCACCTGCTGTAAGAAGACCAGCAGTAGTTCCTATTGTTGTAAATAGTTTTGTCTTTTTATAATCATTTCCGTTTTTTGTTTGAGAAACAGATGCCTTAAAATTAGGTATGCCTGCAACTTTAGCCATAAAACTTTCCTTAAATCATTTACCGGTTAATTATACCATATAAATACCGTTAAATAAATTTTTTTGTCAGTGTGTCGGTGCAATATGAAGAATTTGTTACAGTTTTTTAATATTTAAAATATTGTTTGAATGAGTTTTATAACGCTTTTCAATGTCAATAACCTTTTGTGGTAAAATCAAATTGTGGATAAAGCGTTAAAAACAATTGAATTTGACAGAGTGCTTGAACTTTTGAGTACTTTTGCCCTGAGTAATCCGGGGAAAAAACGCTGCCTTGAAACGGGGTTAAGTTCTGATACCACTGAAATTATACTTAACCAGAAGTTGACTACACAGGCACAAAATGCATACAGGTTAAGTGCAAATTCTGTTCCCGTTGCTAATATAATTGATATAAGTGAAATATTACAGGTTTTAAAGAATAAAATAACTCTTGCAGCTGAGGATGTTAGGAGTATCTACGAGGTAATTGTTTCTACAAGAAAATTTTCTTCCTTTTTGCATAAATATGCCGAAAATGAGCCGGAGTTGTTTGGTTTTACGCATAAATTGTTTCCGCTTCCCGAGATTGAGGCTAAAATTGAGGATATTTTCGATTCTTCTTTTAACATTAAAGAAACTGCGTCATTGGAATTGAAATCGCTTTTTCAGGCAAAACGTGATTTGACCGAAAATTTAAGAAATACAGTTGCTGATTTAATGAAAAATTCCGCTTTTGTTTCATATCTGCAGGATACTGTGTACACGTTGCGTGACGGCAGGATTGTTTTTCAGGTTAAAGCAGAAGCTAAAAATAAAGTTCAGGGAATTGTTCACGATATTTCACAATCGGGTCAAACTTATTTCATTGAACCAAAGCAGATTGTCGGATTAAATAACAGACTTAGAGAAACAGAAATTTCAATAGAGGCTGAAATACTGCGTATTTTAAAAGAACTTTCTTTGCTTTTGACGCAGCATTGTGCTGAAATTGAAGCCTCATACAACAATCTGGTTGAGCTTGATTTTATTTTTGCCAAGGCAAAGTATTCTACAAGTATAGATGCCTGTGAGCCTGTGATAGTATCTGAGCCTTTAATTGACTTAAAGGCAATGAAAAATCCTGTTTTACTTTCAATCCTTGATAAAGTTGTTGAAAATGATTTTTCAATCGGTAAACCCTATAAATCACTTATAATTACAGGTTCTAATGCCGGCGGTAAAACGGTTGTATTAAAAACAGTTGCTCTTGCTCTTGCAATGACCCGTGCAGGTCTGCATATACCGTGTTTTAGTGCAAAAATTTATCCTTTTAAAAAATTGTTTGCAGAAATTGGCGATGATCAGAGTATAGTGCAAAGTTTGTCAACTTTTTCATCCCACATTAAAAATATTAAAGAAATTTTGGATAATGCTGATTCTGAAACATTTATAATAATTGATGAAATAGCTGCCGGCACTGACCCGAAAGAAGGTGCAAGCCTTGCCAGAGCTGTTATGGAAACCTTTGTTGACAAAGGTGCATTATCGCTTATTACAACACATTTTAACGAATTAAAATCCTTGCCTTTTAACAATGAGTTATTTCAAAATGCTTCTGTTGACTTTGATGTGGATACGTTAACGCCTACATATAAGCTTAGAATCGGTGTACCTGGCGCATCTAACGCATTTGCTATTGCCCAAAATTTTGGAATAAGCGCAGAAATTATTGAAAAAGCTAAACATAATTATAGTGTAGAGTGCAATGATGAATCTAAGCTAATAAGTGAACTGCAGGCAAAATACTTTGAGCTTGATAAATTAACAGGCGAAGCTCAAAAATTAAAAACAGAATCTGAAGTTAAATACAAGGAGTATTCAGAACTATTAGAAAATTTAAATTCTCAAAAACGTAAGACACTTAAGGACTACAAACGCAGGTATGAGGATAACCTTCAAGAGGCAAAAGGTCAGATAAAAAAGGTGCTGGAAAACCTTAATCATCATAAAACAAAAGAAAATGCCATAAATTCTTACAAAAAGCTTTCTCAAAAGGGTTCAAAAGCAGCACAGGCTCTTGCTAAGGAATTTGAAGAAGTTGACGTTAAATATGAAGAACTTAAAACTGATGATATTAAAATAGGTTCAAAAGCCATTATAAGAGGTTTGGATCAGGATGTTGTCATTGAGTCGCTGCCGGATAAAAACGGAAATCTGCAGGTTTTGGTCGGTCAGCTTAAGTCAACAATTAATATAAAAAAGCTTGCTAAAAATCTCAAGCGTCAGAAGGACATTATAAAGAAAAAAATAATAATCAGTTCTTCGCAGGTTGCAATACGGCGTACAAATATGCCACATACAATTGATTTGAGAGGGTATAGAGTTCATGATGCACTGACAGAGCTTGATTTGTATTTAGACAAAGCAAGTATGTCTAATCTGCCTTATGTCGAAATTGTCCACGGACATGGTACAGGACAGTTGAGAACCGCCATTCGTGATTATTTAAACGATTCACCTTATGTTGCAAAATTCAGACAAGGTGATGACACAGAAGGCGGCAACGGGGTAACGATTGTTGATTTGAATTAAAGACCGGTTTTTTGATTTAATTTTAATTCATCAACAAGAGCAAGTACAGAGTACATTTCTTCAAAAAGCTCAACAAAAGTTTTACAGGTTGTTTTTTTAGATACATTTCCCATTGCGAAAAGGTCTTTGGTTACCCCTATGACAAGCACAAGTTTGTTATTTGTAAACTCTGCTCTTATATAGTCAGCCTTAAAAGCGGTTTTTACGTTTTGAAATCTTTCGATAAAAGCAGTTGTTAAAAGATAACGTGCTTCTATCTGGTCTGTTGAAAATACATTGTATAATCCGGAAAATCTGATATCTTCAAGGTGGACAGGCTCCATCCCTCTTTTGCTTTTAAAAATTAATTTTTTTGCAGTAGATGCTTTTTCGTATATGCAGGTATTGCCGCTGAAATTTTTTGGTATTTCAAATTCTGCCATAAGGCACCTAATAGCAGCCGTACGTATTGAATAAATTATTGCCAATATAAGTGGAAAAATAGAAATCAATACCTGAAATATAAGAAACAATGCTGCGCCCAGATCCTTATTAAAGATTGACACCAAATTCATTATAAAACTATTGATAGAAAATAAAATTGTAAAATAAATCGGAGCAACAAAACAAAGAATAATAACAAACATAAGAACAACCGGGAGATTAATTGCCCTGAAACCTGTCCTTGTTTCGTACAATTTTAAATTTATGCCGCTGTATTCGCCAAGTATTAAGTCATCAAATGCAAAAAGATGCGTAATCGGAAATATTTTTAGTGTTTTAAACTTTTTAAAGATGCCTCTTATATCTTTTACTGCATATTTGCTCCAGCTAAAATTTCCAAACAAAGACAAAAACTCCGGCATTAACTTTGCTTTTATCACCATTTCATAATCAGAATTGATTATAACATTTTTGTTTTTGGGGTTAAGCAGAATTAGCACTCCAAAGCTTATAAATATAAGAGCTCCCCCTATACAAACCATGATTTGGGAAAAGTGAAATAATGCAAGAATAATAAATCCCAGAACAATTGCATTAAACAGATATAAATTATATTTTTCTTTGCCTCTTTTTGCTTCGTAATCCGGAAGCAAAGGAGCAGCCTTTTGGTAATAAAACTGCTTAAACTCTTGTATTAATTCTTTTTTAGTCTTTTTTAAACAATTTAAACCGCTCATAATATAAAAATTATAGCGGTTATTGGTTATTATAAAATCCTCGGTTTATATTATAAAATTGAATCAGCTTAGATTAA
>CALUSA010000099.1 GCA_944323275.1 Candidatus Gastranaerophilales bacterium | reverse complement strand
AGAGGAGATTTTAATAAAGACAGTGACATTGATATAGTTGCTGTTTTTAAAGAAGAAAATAAAGAAAAACGCCGTTTAATATGGAGAATTGTTTCTAAGGTTGAATATGATTTTGACGTAAGTATAGATTTACACCCGATGACAAAAGAAAGTTTGGAGAAAAATACAGTTTTTCATAATCAGGTTGTAGAAAAAGGGTTGTTCTATGACGCTGCATAAAGAAGATTTGATAAACATTGCGGTTGAAAAATCCAACCAGGCTATAAAATCAGCTAAAGATAATATTGAAAATAACAACCTCGAAACAGCACAAAATAGAATTTACTACGCATTGTTTTATATAGTGACGGCTCTTGCATACAAAAATGATTTTATTACCTCAAAACACAGTCAGTTAAAAGGCTGGTTTAACAAAAAATTTATATATGAAGACAAGGTTTTTGAACCTGAAATGATAGAAATTTATAATGAATTATATCAATTTAGACAAAAAAGTGATTATGACCTCGGTTATACCCCTGATATTGAAACGGTACAAGAGTCTTTAGTTGATGTAATAAAGTTTATCGAAAAAGTAAAGAAAAAAATATAAAAATACTTATCTGGTCCCCTCTTGGGAGTACCATTTAAAACTTACGGTTTATTAATTTAAACCGACACTATAAAAAAAGAGGCACTAAGCCTCTTTTTAATTTTTATTTTTATTGTTCATTAGCTTTGCTATAAATATTTTCCGCAGAAAAATCATCTGCTATCACGGTTGTTTTATACAAAGAATCATCAGGTGCCCATTTTTCTATCATATTTGTTCTGTAAAAAACACAAACAGTTGCACGTCCGATAGAGTAAGCAAGATGCATTGTCCCGGTATCAACGCTTATAACACTTTTACAAAGTGTCATTACATTTGCAAGTTGATAGATACTTGTTATGTTGGTTAAATCTATAAAATTTACACAGCCTCTTTTTTTGAGTTCGTCTGCATAATCTCTGCAAGCTGCACCTGCGCCAAATAAAAATACAATTTTATTATCCTGATTTGCAAGTTTAATCAATTGTATAGCCGTTTCCACAGGCATATCCTTACTTTTTTGTTTGCTTACGCAGCACAAGCCGATTATAGTTTTATTTTTAAATTCCCTTTTTAAATTTTGTGTTAACTCGCAAGATTCCGGACTGGTAAGGTATTTAACAGGCAGCAATTTTGCTCTTTTACCTGTTAAAGATTTTATAAAATTAGCGTTAATGTCAGACATTCTTTTTAGTCCGTCTGTTTCCTGATGAATATTGGTAAGCAAATATTTTACAGTGCTGTTACTCCCTGAAATTCTGTAACGGGCACCTAAAAGAAAAGAAGCTAATACTCCTCTGTCATTGCCATACATTATAAAAGCAGCATAAATTTTCCCTCTGTAAGGACATTTAAATACAAATTTTAATAATCCCATAAGTCCTTTATGCTGCCCCCGTTTGTCCATAACTATAACATCATCAACACCTTCCTGATATCTTGCAGCTTCGTAAAATGGTTTATTAACGAGAAAAACAATTTTTGAATCCGGATATTCAAGCTTAATATTCCGGCATAAAACATTTGTTAAAAGTACATCGCCAAAATAAGAAAGATTGATTATAAGAAAAATTTTTTGTTCTTTGATGTTCATAATTAATAGCAAAACGAATAATATATCATCTAAAATAAACGTTTAACTATTTTATTATACGCAAAATGCATAATAAAACAATATTTTTAGACTTTTAACTATATTCTTGTAAGTAAATTTGTCCGATAGCATGAATAAAAAGGAGCAGTTATGTCGTCGGGCAGTAAAGTATTCGGAAAACGCATAAAAGAACTCAGAGAAAGAAAAAAACTTACACAGGAAAAACTGGCGGAAAAGATTGGATTGGACTTACAAACAATTAGCCGTATCGAAACAGGATATTACTTCACAAGTTTTGAAAACCTTGAAAAACTGGCAAATGCTCTTGATGTGACTATAGCGGATTTGTTCGACTTCGAGCACGTAAAAACTAAAGAAGAATTAATAAAAGAAATAAATATTGCACTTAACAATTCCGATGAAAAAGATGTTCAAAGAATACACAAGCTGATTTTCGGGTATTTGAAATAGCTGATTCTTCAAATTACCTTGTCAATGACAAGTCAGTCAGATATTTACTTTAATTGTCTACCCAATTAATATTTTTTGTCGGTAAAGATGAAAACTACGCCGTCTACAAAACAGAAAACATTCCGAAGTTTTTAAGAAAATACGCTCAGGACAACGATTTACCGATAATTTATTTGAGTAAATAAAATAATAACAAAACTTTGCATACAAAAATTTATCAGGCATAATTTATCTATGAAGATAGCACAATTTAAAATTGAAGACTGGATGAATGAATACGAAAAGTATTCCCAATACGACCTTGGCAACACAACAGTACAGACCATGTCGCTTGATGAATTGTTTGAATTGACCGGCGAAAACAAACAGGAATTTTTTAATAATATAAGTAAACAAAAACTTGGTTACGGTTACATTAAAGGATTGCCGGCATTTAAAACCGGTATTAAAAATTTATACAGCACGATTGAAACAGATGATATAATACCGACAATAGGTGCTGCAGGTGCAAATCATCTTGTTTTTTATTCGCTTGTTGAACCTTCTGACAGGGTAATATCTGTTATTCCGACATACCAGCAGCTTTATTCAATTCCGCAGTCTTTCGGAGCGGACGTACAATACCTGCACCTTACTCCCGAAAATAAATTTTTGCCTGATTTAGACGAACTTAAAAGCCTTATTAATGAAAATACAAAACTTATTTGTATAAACAATCCTAATAACCCATCAGGCTCTTTGATTCCTGAAAAAATGCTTAATAAAATAATTGCAATTGCAAAAAGTGTAAACGCTTATATCTTAAGTGATGAGGTGTACAGAGGGCTGAATTTGACAGAGGATTTTACGCCGTCAATAGCTGATTTATATGAAAAAGGCATAAGCGTTTGTTCTATGTCAAAAATTTTCTCGCTTGCGGGAGTGCGCCTCGGGTGGATTGCTTGTAAAAACATTAATGTTATAGAAAAATGCATCCGCCACAGAGAGTACAACATGATATCGTGCTCTTTGTTAGATGAGAATATTGCAGCACTGGCACTAAAACATTATGATAAAATAATTGAGCGTAATAAAATTGCAATCAAAAAATGTCTTGACATACTTGATAATTGGGTCGGGCAGCAAAAACATATCTCGTATATAAAACCTCAGGCAGGCACCACGGCAATGTTGTATTATGATTTTGATATGAGTTCAAAAGAATTTTGCGACAGACTTGCAAAAGAAAAAGGTGTATTTTTAACCCCGGGTTTTTGCTTTGAAACAGAACACTGTTTTAGGATAGGATATTGCAAAAGCCCCGAAGAATTGGCACAGGGTCTTGAAAAAATAAGTGACTTTATAAAAGAAGCAGTATAAAGAAAGTAATCATAAATGATAAATACCGTAATTGATAATCAAACAGCACAAACTCAACAAACCGCACAGGAAGATTTTTCTACCAAAGTGAATATTCTTAAGGCTCTGGCGATAACTCTTGTGGTATCAGGACATCTGGAATTTTCACTTCTCGGAATGTTTACTCCGTATTCGTTCCAGCTTGCTTTATTTTTCTTTATTTCCGGTTATTTATTTAAAGACAAATATATTGACGATGTTTATACTTTTGTAAAAAGAAGGATACAAACCCTGCTTGTGCCATATTTTTTGTATGATGCGTTTTATCTTTGCGTTACGGTATTGATTGCAAAATTGACAGGACATTTCTGGGGAGAGCCGATTTCACTTAAAAACTTTTTGATTACACCTTTTTTAAACGGACATCAGTTTGATTTAGCCTGCCCGTTATGGTTTGTTACCCAGTTATTTATGACAATGATTACCTTTTTATTCTTATTTAGAGTTTTAAAAAAAGCTAAAGATAACAAAACTTTTCATCTCATAGTCTTTGCTGTTTTAGGTTTGCTTGCAATTCCGGTTGCAAAGATATTCCCTGTTGACCCGCTGGCTCTTATTGCAATAAGAACAATGTTTTCATTATTTTTTGTTTATCTCGGATATTATTACAGACATTATATAGAAGAACATATAAATATTTTTACGGTTAAATGGCTTGCTGTAATGATTGTTGTACAATCAATTTTGTGGCTGTTTAACAGAGATTATGACCCCGAGCACGGTATAGGACTGAGTTATGTTCTTGTATGGGCAAGATTTGACCAGCAGATAATTGTTCCAGTTATTACATCTTTAACGGGTATATGGGCATCATTGTTCACAGTAAAGGTGCTTTATCCGTATTTAAAAAATGTGAAATTTATCAAACAAATAGGCGAAAATACTTATCACATTATGGCAAATCATCTGCTTGTAATGTATATCATTACTGCAATTTTACTAAAAATGAACGGCATACCCATATCAGAACGTGCCAATCATGATATTTACTGGATTTACAATCCTGTTCAAACAACTTATTTATATTTTGTTTTAACAATGGTAATTTCTACTTATACAGGTGTAGGGCTGCAATTTATCAGAAAAAATATCTTGCATATAGACATAAAACGATAATCCGGTGTAAAAGTTGCCGCCGGATGTATTCAAATCAAGCTCTGCTAAAAAACTCAACATTTCCTTGCAACGACACCCGGGGCTTTGCCCGCAGCGTGCCGGTCTAATTTTATCCGACACAACATCCGGTTTTGTTCGGCAGAGTGTTACTTAGCACAAAATTTTCTCGAACAATTTTATATAAAATTTTTTTGATGATAAAATTATAATCAATGGATTAAACAAAAAGGAATTGAGAATGTCAGAAAACAATACACTTAATGCACCTACGCTTAATGCAATAAGGAATACAAGAATTCAAAAATTAACAGAACTTGCGGACAAAGGTATAAATCCGTATCCGTATTCTTATGATAAAAACGCCTCGGCTAAAAATCTGCAGGAAAAATATAAAGACCTTCCAGCCGGCGAAGAAACTAATGACGAGTATCTCGTTGCAGGACGTGTTATGGCAATAAGAAATACGGGCATGTTTATTGACCTTATGGATGCTTCAGGCAAAATACAAATTTTCTCTCACAAAGAAAATATGGATATTGAAAAAGTCAAAACCCTTAAACTGGTTGATATCGGTGATATAGTAGGATTTCAGGGTACAATAAGAAGAACTCCCCGTGGAGAATTGAGTATTAAAGCAAAAGACTTTAAAATCCTCTCTAAATCCCTTCTTCCTCTGCCTGAAAAATTCCATGGCTTAACTGATGTGGAAACAAGATACAGACAACGCTATGTTGATTTAATTATGAATGAAGAAGTCAGAGAAACCTTCAGAAAAAGAAGCATGATTATTCAAAAAATCAGAGAATATCTTGCAAAACACGGATTTTTAGAGGTAGAAACACCTATTTTGCAAACAACAGCATCAGGTGCAAACGCAAGACCTTTTACAACACATCACAATGCACTCGATATGGATTTAACATTAAGAATTGCGCTTGAGTTGTATTTAAAAAGACTCATAGTAGGCGGTGTATCTGAAAGAGTTTATGAAATTGGCAGATGTTTCAGAAACGAAGGTATTGATACCCGTCACAATCCTGAATTTACAATGATTGAGTTGTATCAGGCTTATGCGGATTACAACGATATGATGACTTTGACCGAGAATATGGTTGCTTATGTTGCGCAGGAGGTTCTCGGCACAATGAAAATTAAATACGGCGAAAATGAAATTGATTTAACTCCGCCGTGGGACAGAAAAACCATGCTCGGTGCTATTAAAGAAGCAACAGGTGTTGATTTTATGGAAATTTATGATGCCAAACAGGCTATCGAAGCAGCTAAAAAGCTTAATGTTTCAGTTGATGACGAAATGAACTGGGGACAGGTTGTTGAAGCTGTTTTTGAAGAAAAAATAGAACCCTCTTTAATTCAACCCTGCCATATTATCGATTATCCGAGAGAAATTTCTCCTCTTGCCAAAGTTCACAGAGATAATCCGAGATTGACAGAACGTTTTGAAACCCGCATTAACGGCTGGGAACTTGCTAATGCATTTTCAGAATTAACGGATCCGATTGATCAAAGAAGCAGATTTGAAGCTCAGGCTCTGGCTAAAGCAAACGGTGACGAAGAAGCTATGGAACTTGATGAAGATTTTATTACTTCTCTTGAATACGGTATGCCGCCTACAGGCGGTATGGGTATGGGCATTGACCGACTGGTTATGCTTTTAACGGATTCTCAGACAATCAGAGATGTTATTGCTTTCCCGACAATGCGTCCGATTGATAACAAATAATATTTTAAAATTACCAATAAAAAATCAGGCTCTAAAATAAATAGCCTGATTTTTTTAATATAATAGTTTTTTAAAAAGGCTCTGTCACAACAAATGGTTGATTTTTGACGAGAAATAGCGTATAATAATAGTAAGAAACAGTACCACCGA
>CALUSA010000098.1 GCA_944323275.1 Candidatus Gastranaerophilales bacterium | reverse complement strand
ATTAACGGATGGATTTTGCTGAGTGCAGGTGCTATTGTTGCTTTATATGCAATAACTTTTATGACCCTGTAAATTTTATTTCATGTAGTCAACTGCCCCCGATATAATAACTATATAAAATATTTGTTTATAAACCCCAGTAATCCGCCTGACGGTTGTGTGTTTTCCTGTGTTTCCATACTTTTCAAAAGGTCTGTTTCCGCATCATAGTTGTCGGAATAAATGCTGGCTGATTTTTCAACCTCAGGCTCTGATTTAATCAGCGGTTCACTGTTGCGAGGCATATAAACACCACGTGTCTTGCTTACATAATTGTATTTGGCAAACGGATTATAGTAGTTTGCGGGATTTATCATATTACTGTTGCTCATATTTTGTATTTAATAATTTATTTTTTATAGTCAACAATGTGATTTTGATTTTAGTGTTATATTTACAAAACTTAAAATTTTTTTTATAATTGTTTTAAACTCACTTGGATTTTGAAGATAGTTAGAATATTTAGGAACAAACACTAATGGACGAATTAAATTTAAAATGTTATGCTCATCTGGGAGATGCGGTATATGAGCTTTTTATAAGAGAAAAAATAATCTATCTTACCTCTAATATGGCTCGTATGCATAAAATAAACACAATGCTTGTCAGAGCATCTTTTCAATGCCAGTTGCTAAATGTTCTTGAACCTTATCTTAATGAACAGGAAAATGACCTTGTAAGGCGTGGAAGAAATTTGCCCACCACCTCAAAAAGAAAATCAAATCAGGCATTACACCGTATTGCTACGGGTTTTGAAGTTTTAATCGGATATTTACATCTGCATGACAAAGAACGTTTATTAAAACTTTTAAAAGTTGTTTCGGATTATATTGATACAAAAGACCATATTGTCGGCGACCCTCTGTAATTTGAAGTATTTATTTTCTTTTATAAAATTTGATAACCGGCGGTTTGTCTATTTGGGCATCGGTTTTAATGGTTATGTCAGTAACTGTTTTATTCAGCAGCCACGAAGGGAAGTTGTCAAACGGCACCAGCATTTTGCCCGAGCGGGTTTGATAAAACAGAATCGAGGCGGTATTGTTCGGCTGCATTATCCAGTTTGAGGCATTTTTATTATGAACATCAATATAGATAAGCTCTATATCCTGTCCCTTCTGCGGTGTGTTAAAATGTATGTTTAATAAAGTTGCACCGCCTGTTTTTGCCGCCTGCAAAACGTAATTTAGCTCTGTTTCTTCAACAGGAAGGCTATTTATTGATTTCCCCCAGGAGTCAGGCAAATTTTTAAGATTATTTGCAGCTAACATTTTGTCCAGAACAGCTAATTCGTTGCCGTTAAATTTATTATTTTGACCGTTTTTGACTAATAAAGCCTTATCGCCTTGTGTAATCAGTTTGTATTTATTACTCAACAGTAAATATCTGTATATCGGATTAATTCTTAATGACGGGTAAGCATTATCGAGCTTTTTGCTTAAATCATCCATATAAATAATATCGGGTTCATTTTCTTTAAGTTTGTTGAGTGCGTATTTTGCCTGTTTGTCCGATACGATATTGTAATAAGAGGTGAAAGGTATCGGAACCTTTTTATCAAGCATATAATACAATATGCCTTTGTTGGTCAATTCAAAAAATATATCATCTTTTTGCATATATTTGCTTATGAATTGAAGGCTGTCTGTGAGAGATTGCTTTTCATCGTTTCTTAAATCAAGCAGCCCCTGTTTGGGCAAAAGGTTTGCCTGTGCTGCAGGAGCCTGCGGGGTTAGTTTTATGTCAACAAGTTTATTGCAGGCAAAATATATTAACAAAAATACAGTGACGGTTATTGCATAATTCAGCAGTCTTTGACTTTTACAAAACCTGCAGACAAAATACGGCACCATGATAAACAGCAGATTCAAAGAAACATTTAACAATCTGGTAAAACCGTCAGCATCTAGCCTGCCTAAAGTATAATTCAACGACAATATTATTAACAAAACAGTAAAGCCGAGTGTAAAAATGTAATCTTTGTTTTTTCCTGTGCTTCGGGTAAAACCTTTCAACAAAAGCATCATAAATACCGGCAGCAAAATTATTGCCGCCATTTTGTAATATAAAATAAAGCTTGTAACCTTTAATGCAGGCATTACTGTTCCGAAGCCGAACAGGTTTCCTTCTGCATAAAAGGCAGCCTGCCGGCAAAAATAATACAAATCTTTTGCAAAAACAGCCGTACAAATCAGCAGTGTAATTGCCGGAACAGTTAAAGCTTTGTAGTCTTTATCCTTAAATATTTTTATCAAAACATAACCTGCAGCAGGCAAAGCAGCAGCCATCCAGAGTATGCCCATTGTTGTCCAGTACTGTACAAAAAGAAAAGCCGACAATATATACAGCGATAAAAACAACTGTTTATTGTTTAAAATTTTGTCTTTAATCAAAAGTAAAAATACAAGCAAGTATATTCCGAACAGAACTGTTAAATCATCGTTTTTGTATAAACCTGCACAAGCTATTAATGCCGCAGGAGAACCTTTAAAAACAAACAGAGCCGTAAAAGTGAAAATAATAACAAGAAGGTTGAAATAAAGAGTCTTGCCCAGAAAATAAGTATAAAGATTATCATTTCCGAAAAACAATACTCCGAGCCGGCTTTCTATTGCGTCCCTGCTGCCGTGCACCAGCATAATATCTTTGTAATACTGCAGGTTATATTTTGCCTGCATTAAAAACACATTGAAATGCTCCGCATCGTGATGGGGGTCGATAAAAACCTGCTGCAGATTATACAGCCGTGCAAAACATAACAAAACAAACGCTGTTGCGGAAAAATAAGAAAAACGGATTAAACCGTCTGTTTTAGTCAATTTTTGCTTGTTTTTTATCTCCAGAACTCCGGCTGATATCAAAATCAGTATCAAGCCCGCCAGCAGCGGATAAAAATGTCCGTCATGCGGATACAACAATAAATAGCCTGCAAGTGAAACATATTGAAGCGGATAAGCCGTTTTTGCACAGAAGCTGTTTTGGGGTATTTTTTGTGTAAAACACAAGGATTTTATTTTTTTATAAACAAAACCGAACAAAAAAAACACAAGGACATATAAAAAAACAAACCCTATATCATAGTATTTGTTGTAATCGGCATATATAGTTTCCCCGACAAAAAAATCTTTTAGCGAGCAATACCCTTTGTTAGGGAAAAAAACATAAAATAAAAAAACTGAAATACAAAAGGATAATATCGAGTTTAATATTAAATCCGCTGTATTCAGTTTATTAAAAATTTCTTTAAAATATCCCTTGCCCAGATTCATTTCTGTATTATAAAAACATTTCTGCGCAAAATCAAGTTAAGCAATATAATTAGTACCGAATCTTGTCGCACCTAAGAAAACACATTCCTGAAGCATTGCATCCATTGTGGTGTACATTTTTCTTGCAGGTTTTTTCTGTGCTTCTGTTAAACCTTTTTTAGTATCTTGATATTGTGCTGCTATTGATAAAGTATAATTAGCAAAGGGGTTAGTGTTTACGCTCATTTTTGTTCTCTCTCTTATTAGTCTTGTAGTGCCTGTGTTGTGTTTTTTTTGTTTTTAGTAAGTTAATTAGGATTAGTTGCCGTATTTGAAGATTTCTTCAACGTTTGACTGAGTTGTCTTTTCCCAGCTTTCGTTTTGTGTAGAATACATTTTTTGTTTAGTTTCAATCTGTTGTTTCTGCATATTGAGAACTTGTTCTTTAGCTTGAATTTCTTTTAATTTAGCTTCAAACATTGCATTGAAGGCTGTGCTGTTTACCCATTCAATGGCTTCTTCAGTAGGTTCGCCTTCTTCATCAGTGTGGGCTGCCATATAAGCTTGACCGGCTGCAGTTTGCTGCTCAACAATTGTTTGAGCTTCCATTGCCATTCTTGAAAGAGTATTTGTGATTCTTGTCAATAAGTATTCACAATCTGATTGAACATTCATTGTCATTTGTGAAGTTAATACTGATATTGCTAAGCCCATCTCTGTTGTCCTCTATTTCTTACTTTTACTTATCTCTCGTATATATATAAAGTCAAAAAGTATATAAAAATTGCTTTTTTGTATATACTTTCCTTAACATTTGTTTACAATTTTGTTAACAACATGCCCAAAACTCTGATATAGCTTGATTCTATTTTTTAATGAGGAGTATATACTCTAACTTTTTGGTTTGTTTTATAATTAATAATGTAGAGTCTAAAGGGGTATAAAAATGGAAAATACAGTTGTTATCGGAGCACAATGGGGGGATGAAGGGAAAGCTAAAATAACCGATTTGCTTGCACAAAATGCGGATATAATCATACGTTATCAAGGCGGATGTAACGCAGGTCACACTGTTGTTAATGAAGATAAAACTTTTAAATTCCATCTGATACCGTCCGGAATACTGTATAAAAACAAAATTTGTTTTATAGGTGCGGGAACCGTTATATACCCTGAGGTTTTAAATGAAGAAATTGAAAACCTGAAAAAAGAAAATATTGATTTGTCGGGTTTAAAAATTTCTCCGCTTGCCTCTATTACAATGCCGTATCATATAGATATTGACGGTTACAGCGAAGACAGTGCAAAAGGCAGTGCAAAAATCGGAACCACAAAAAAAGGTATCGGACCTACCTACACTGACAAAGTATCACGTCACGGAATAAAAGTTCAGGATTTATTTGATACGGATGCTTTGGCTAAAAAGCTTGATATTATACTGCCATTAAAAAACAAGGAATTGACTTTAGTTTACGGCTTAAAGCCCTATTCAAAAGAAGATATTATGGATTTGTGCAGCAAATACGCTCAAATCATAAAGCCTTATGTTTGTTTTGAGTGGCAAAAATTGTTTCATGACGCAATAAAACAGAATAAAAAAGTTTTGTTTGAAGGTGCACAGGGCGTTATGCTTGATGTTGACTGGGGAACATATCCTTATGTAACAAGCTCGAACCCTGTAGCCGGCGGTGCCTGTACAGGCAGCGGTTTTGGACCGAACATGATAAAAGAAGTTATCGGAGTATCAAAAGCTTATATCACAAGAGTCGGCGAAGGACCTTTTGCAACCGAACTTAAAGACGCAACAGGAGATAAAATAAGAAATATCGGGCATGAGTTCGGTACAACAACAGGACGCCCGAGGCGTACAGGGTGGTTTGATGCTGTTGTGGCAAAATACGGGGTGCTCGTGAGCGGGTTAACCTCAATGGCTGTTACAAAACTTGATGTTTTTGATACTTTTGACGAAATAAAAATATGTACTGCCTACAAAGACAAACGAAGCGGTGAGATTCTGGAATATTATCCGACAAATGTTAACCTTCACGAGTTTTTAGAACCTGTTTATGAAACACATGCCGGTTGGAAGACTGATATTACGCAGGCAAAAACTTTTGAAGAACTTCCCGTTAATGCGCAAAAATACCTGCAAAGGCTGGAAGAACTTATGGGGGTAAGAATCTCTGTTATAAGCGTCGGGGCAGATCGTCATCAAACAATTTTCAGATAAAAATAAAAAATGTATTGACGGAAAAATATGTTCCTGTTATGTTATATAAGCAGTCGGAATTAAAAGGTTTTATCCGGTTGTTTGAAAAAAGAATAGTCATGTAAATGCGTCACTAGCTCAGTAGGTAGAGCACTCCCCTTTTAAGGGATAGGTCCCGCGTTCGAATCGCGGGTGACGCATTTTTTTATTGTTATTTTTTGGAAATATAAATTAATTACAATTCGGCGAATTGTTTTTAAGATTAATGAAAAATTTTTTGAATATCACTTAAAATCTATGGGTTGCACGGGCATGGCAGCAGTCTTATTTTAGGCGGGGGTACAATAATTATTTTGTCCGTAACTCTTACCTTTGTCATTTGGCTGCATTCGGGAAATTTTAAAATACTGCTGCCGCTTAAAGCTTTTATTTCATTTTCTATCCAGTAAATCATTGTCTGATTTTTACGGTCTAATGCCCCCTTTGTAAGTTTTACTGATACATTACTGATTATCCCGTTTTTATCCACATCAAATGAATAAATATAAGTTGTATTCGTCTGTACAAAATCTTTTGCCTTGCTCAGTACGCTTAAGGATATTTTTCTTGTTACCTGTTGAAGCCATTTAGACCATAGTATATTTTCATCAGGACAATTTATTTGTTTTACGGGTTTTGATTTATTAACGGGAGTTTTGGAAGAAGCGAACAGCTGCACAAGCGAGTTCTCCTTCAAGGTATCCGTTTGTTGGACAGGTACGGACACAGGCGGAAGTAACTGTCTGTCAGGCAAATGCGGTTGTTCGGCTTTATTTTGTTCTTGCTGCGCTTTGTTTTCTGAAAATTGCGGGTATTCCGGTTCAACACTTTCTTTTTCGTCCTGTCTGTAATCTGTTTTGGCTGCAGTATTGTCAAAAGAAACAGCAACATTTTTTAAAGTATCAACACTGTTAAAGTCTGCCTTAATATTTTTAACTGTATTGAAGTTTGTTGGTGTGATGTCTTTTTGAGAAATTGTTTGTTTATTATCAAGCACAATATTTTTATTTTGTATGTTGTCGTGTGTAGTAACCGTATTATCAAGCTTATCTGCTATATTAATATTTTTATGCAGTCCGGGATTAAGCAATACAACACTTAATGTAATAAATAAAAGAAAAACTAAGATTATGATTATAAAAAAAATTTTTTGCATTTAACTTTACCTTTAAATAAATTCCGGTGCTTTAAGTAATTTTTAAAAAGAGTTTTTATGATATAAGTGTTTGGGTTTTACAATCTTTCAATATCA
>CALUSA010000097.1 GCA_944323275.1 Candidatus Gastranaerophilales bacterium | reverse complement strand
TCATATTTTTAGCAAAATTTTTTATTCACCGGTTTTATGTGAATATGATAAATTTTGACTTAATAAATATTAATACAATTTCCAATAAAAACAGGTTAAATAACTGCTCAAATATCAGTTTTAAATCCTCAACGCATAGAACTAAAGATACTTTTGAAAAACAATCATGTATAAAAACTTTTGACATGTCCGTGTACAACCCGTTCGATGACGTAACATGTTCATCGAACGTGACAGTTGACTTGAATAAGCCGCAAAAAATTTATCTGGAAGGAAGAAAAACATTAAGATGGGCACCAGATTTAATAAATTCGACCAAACGTAAACAAAATGATATTGAATTGGATTACAATCCGGACAGAACAGGAGTTATAACAGACAAAAAGAAAAATAAACCGGTAAAAGTTGTTATTCTAAAAGCAACCCGTGATGACTATACATCTTATCATTTTATGTCTAAGGATTTAAAAAAAGAATACGGTTATCTGTATTTAAACCTGTGCTTAAATCCGAAGGATGAAGCCAATTTTCAATTTTTTGACAGCGAAATATATCTTGATTACCCTGAACAGAAAGTAACAGGACCAAGAGTTGTAGTTGAATATTTACAGAACAACGACGACCAAAGATACGGCGGAATCGGTAAATTAGCCGATAAACTTACGGTAAAACACTGTCTTGAAAATAATATCAAACCTGTTATAGTTTCAGTGGCAGATTGCAATTCACATGTTGCACATTATCTGAGAGGCAAACGGTATTTGCCTTTACAGCCTGATTCACTCGGTTATAAATTTTTCAAACAAAAATACAATTGCACTGATGTAAATGAAATATTGAAAAATTTAATTGAAAAAGCTGAACAGACAGGAGAAAAGGTCGATGTATCACTATGGGGTTACACACCTATGTATATGCCTGAAGATCTTGCGCAAAAATACACAGACGAGTTAAAATCTGAAAAGAAATAGTATTATATAAAACATGGAGTTTAATATGGGAACTAATACATATATTAAAGAACGCAATGAAAAACTTGCGCCAAAAGTTATAGCATCACTTAAAAAACGGCATTTTGACGCATATTATTGTACAAATTCCCAGGCTGCACTTAACAAACTGCTAAGCCTTATTTCCAAACATGAAGTGATTTCCTGGGGCGGGTCTATTACGCTCGAGCAAACCGGTATAACCAAATATCTAATCGAAAACGGATATAATATAATAAACCGTGACAGTGCAAAATCTCCGGAAGAAAAAGTAGAATTAACAAGAAAAGGACTACTCTGTGATACTTTCTTGATGAGTTCAAACGCAATAAGCGAAGACGGGCAGCTCATTAATATTGACGGCAACGGCAATAGAGTTGCCGCATTATGTTACGGACCCAAACGGGTAATCGTAGTTGCAGGTATGAATAAAATCGTAAAAACAGCAGAAGATGCTATATCAAGAGCAAGAAACCTTGCTGCACCGGTAAATATGCAGCGTATAAACGCTATTTCTTCAAAAGAAACGCCCTGTGTACACACAGGTACTTGTGCAGACTGCACAAGCGCAGACAGTATTTGCGCACAGATTGTTGTAACAAGGCTCTGTAAACCGACAGGCAAAATAACTGTACTGCTTGTTAATGAAAATCTTGGTTACTAAAAATCAATTAACAGAAGCAAACAGAAGGTCATTAACGTTTAATCAAAACCGTAACAAAAGAATTTGGCTCAATAACGGAATCTTGATACGGTTCCGTTATTTGTTCAAAAGCATTTGTATAGAACACACCGCTGTTTTTTAAAGCTGTTTTAAATTTTAAAGTTTGTTTTTTGTCCGACTTATTTAAAAACCTTACAATTAAATCCTCTGTCGGGCTGTTTTTTATTGTGCTGACAAGTATATTTTCATTACCAGAGTTCCAAAGAACGGTATCTTTAAGTTCAGAGTATAAAATAAGCTGTGTTTGATAAAATTTTTCAACAACAGGCTCGCATTTTTGTGCACAATCTTTAAAGGTCAATGCAAATCTCGCCGTTCTTTCACCGGGCAGCTGCAAGTCAGGTGTAGGCAAAGGCGGACCGGCAGGTGTTCCTCTTGTAGGATTATGAGGGTTAGAAATTGTACCTGTTGAGCGCAAAAGCGTTAAGCGCAATTTGTTTTTACTAATTTCATATTCTTGTAATCCTTGTGTTATCAGACCGACACCCTGCGCCCATACAAATTTTTGTAAAGGTGCCGTGTTGTGCTTAAGTTCAACTCCTCTCGGGGCTGGAAGATATGAATATACGTTATAATCGGCGTCAAATTCTCTGACAATATATCCGCCAAGGTCGTCCGACACAGTTTGTGTAACCGGTTCGTCAAGGTTAAATTGTACCTGTAATATATGGTCACAGCTTTTGTTATGCCAATTTACATCAAATTCCAGATAGTCATTACGGTTTTGCAAAATAACATCAAGGTTTAAAAAATGTTTAACTGTCTTTTTGCTGCGCCCTTTTGCCGTTGATTTTTGAGGAATAGAAATTTCAAATTTTAATTGCAAAATACTTTGTATATGCCCTTGCTGTTTAATTTTTGAGCCTGTAAATCGTGCAAATAGCGGTTTATCATCTTTTAATGCACCGAAATTATAGCTGTCGCCGATATCAGCACGGTCAATAAAGCTAATAAAATTCTTATAAGTTTTATTATTAACCTTATCATTTAAAATAATTTTATTGTCTTTGACATACAAGCCAATAAACTCATTTTCAACAGAATTTTTCGATACCTTTAAAGTTGATTCATTACGAATCTTATCCGAAATTTTTGTAATACTAAAAGGCTTAACGCTTTTAATATCAACAAGATACTCACTAAATTTTGTGTAATCCTCGGTAACAGGCACCTGATTTATTGCATACATTTTTAAAAGCGGAAATGCCATACGTGTGGCGATTTTTTGAGCATTATATTTTTCATGAAGCTTTTTATCCGTAACAATTTTTATGGCACCGTCAAAAACAAAATTTGATAAGTTTAAAACAGACAAACTATCGTTATGCGAGTACAAATCACGTTTTATGGAATTTATAACCGCATTGGAAGCCTCATCAACCTTTAAAAACCTTGTCAGATTTTCCTTGTGGACATTATCAACACTGCAGCCGTAAATACTGTCATGCGGATGGTTTTTTATAAGCAATTTCCATATATAATCAACTTCCTGCTGATAAGATTTTGTCAGATTTAAAAAATTAGTAATTGCCTGCAGCGGCTGGACAAAACGTGATAAATTCCACTGAAGTCGTGAGTTCTGCTGTTTTATATCAATCCGTGAGGAGTACACACCGGGGAGTATAAAATTTCGTTTGGTATCCCTGAATTCACAGGTTAAATTCTTTTTAAAATTCTTTTTGACCTTTTCAAAATATTCAAAAGGCGTTGAAAGAATAATTTCATAATCTTCAAGGTATTTATTAGCTTCAATAAGCTGCTCTTTTATATTGTCAGCAGCAGCCATGTGGTCAGCACCAAGAGGAAGCAGAATACAGTCTGATGAGTATTTTGCAATTTTATCCAATGTATTTTTAAGCATTTTAACTTTATCCTGCATGCCTGCAGGTGCAGAAAAATAATCGTGAAAATATCCCTGAATTAAATACACGGATTTTAAATTTCTAAACAAAAACTCGGATTCCAACTCACCTAACCCACGCCAGAATATAGCATATGGAATATCAAAATATTTAATAATTTGAGGAATAAAACAGCTATGTCCGAAAGTATCTGCATGATAAGCTATAAAATCATTACATCCAAAGCGTTTTGAATATTCAAAACCTATCTGCAGATTTTTTATGATTGATTCACTATCAACGAGCAAACTGTCTGTTGAGCAATAGTATGGACCGATAAACAACCTTTTTTGTTTTATAAAATCTTTAACAAGCTGTTCGTTTTGAGGTTTAATTTCTAAATAATCCTCAAGAGCAGCCGTCTGACCGTCAAAATAGAAGGTGTCAAGTTCATTACTCTGCAGTTTGCCGAGCACATCATCCACTACCTCGACTAAACGAAGTCTGAACTCCTCGTACTCTCTGTACCACTCTCTATCCCAGTGTGTATGAATGTAAGCGTAAACTTTTTTCTTCATGATATGAATATTAATACATTACAAACACTTTTGCCAAAACATTAATCAAAGTTTACTTAGTTTTACATAAATGTAATTTAATCTATAATGTGATTATGATTAAAAAGCTTGTTACAATAGCTATTCTGGCGGCAATTCTTGTTATAATTCTATATTTTTCTTATACAAAACCCGATACGCATAAGGTTTTAAAAATTGTTAATGCCATAGAGTTTTATGTAGATTTTAACGACAACGAAGTTGCAGACACAGATGAACTTGTAAAGCTGGTTCAATTTGACACCGAACCGGAGAATTTATCAAAAATTGACGCAGCAAAACTAAATTATCTTGGCTGCATATTTGCTAAAGAAAGTTTATTAAACAAAAATGTAAAAATACAGCGTTCCGATTATGTTACGGTTACTTTACCGGACGGTAAAGAATACAATAAAGTTCTGAAAGAAAAAGGCTACGTATTAACACCGGACAATAAACAAACCGTACTAAAAAATATTGAATACGCAAATACCCTTAATCTTGTTACATACAACACTAAGACAAGCAAATTCCACAAACTGAACTGCAAGTTTGCATTTTCTTCACCCAATATTGAAATCCTGCCTGCAGCAGAACTGCCGTCCAAAGCCAAACCGTGCAAAAATTGCCACACATCAGTTAAAACGCAGGCAAAAACCACAAATACCCCTGATAAGTACCCGAGATATACGTACGAAAAATATGCGCCTTTGTACAAAGATTCTTACATTGAATTTTACACAACAGATTTCATAAAATACTATTATCCGTCAAATAAGTGTTTTACAACTGTTTGCAAATCTTTGCTGAATGAAATAAACAGCGCACAAAAAACAATTGACTTTGCGATATACGGCATAGACGGACAGCCGGAAATAACCAACGCACTGATTAACGCACAAAAACGAGGCGTAAAAATACGCTGGGTTTATGACACTGACTTAAAAGGCAGCACAATATACAAAGAAACAATCCCGCTTTCAAAATCACTGCCGGATAACAAACGGGATATTGATTACGCACGAGAAATTTTGGTTAACACCAAAATAAAAGATGCAATAATGCACAACAAATTTTTTATTTTTGACAACAAAAAGATATGGAGCGGCTCTGCCAATATTTCGCACACTGATTTGTCCGGATTCAATGCAAATTCTGCAGTTTTGATAAATTCATCTCAAATCGCCTCAATTTACAAAAACGAATTTGAACAAATGTACTTTGGAAAATTCCACACCTTTAAAGCTAAAACCTCAGACAACTTAACAACTTTAGGCAATTCTAAAATTTCTATATACTTTTCTCCGCAGGACAAAATAATAACTAATCATATAATTAAACTTATAGACAACGCAAAAAACTATGTTTACATACCTGTTTTTGTTATTACACACAAAGAGTTTACCAATGCTTTAATACGTGCTAAATCAAGGGGAGTGGACGTAAAAATAATTGTCGATGCAACTTCTGCATCTCAAAGGTACTCAGCGGTTAAAACCTTAAGAGAAAACAAAATTCCCGTTAAAGCGGAAAACAGAGCGGGCAAAATGCACATGAAATCTATTATAATTGATGATAAATACTCGGTAATAGGCTCGATGAACTTTACAAAAAGCGGTGAGCGATACAATGATGAAAATGTATTGATAATCGAAAACACAAAAATTGCAGCTGCATTTAAAAAAGAATTCTTACACTTATGGAAAGAAATTCCGGACAAATGGCTGTATAAAAACCCGGGAGCCGAGTCTTTTAATTCGCTAAACTCTTGCTATGACGGTGTTGACAACGACTTTGACGACAAAATTGATATGCAAGACGATGGCTGTAAGGCTAAAAAAGTTTATAAATAACAAAAAATTGAAACATAAATAATTTAATTTAAGCCTAATTGTGGTTTGGAAGCTTAAACATCCACTCCGGCATGCCGAAATCGATTAAAACCTGTTTAAATTCAGGAGAACATTCATTCAATTTAGAGCTCTCAGCAGCAACAGCAATGAATTCCATAGGATTATTGTATGCATATGGAATATGATCTTTTGCAATTCCCAGTTTTACAAAGTCATCGTAGTATTTGCATTTTTCTGCAATAATTTTATCATTTTCTTTTACAACAAATCCGTCTTCAAATGACCCCACTAATTTTAAATCATTTGTATGGGTCATTTCGTGTCTGAATACCTGATTTATCATGTCAACGCTCATGCCGTTCATCGATATAGAGCCATTCGTGTAACATTCGCTAAATCCAGCTGTCAGTCCCATACCATAAGCACTTTTATTATCATTGTATTTTCGTTTTGCTTGTGTAAAATCCATAACTGGCGGATATTTTGCTGCACCATCGCTTGCTTTTCCCCAAGCTGCATATTCTTTTTCTAATAATTTTAAACATTCTAGTGCATCTTTATCAAGGCTGGCATCTACAAAAATTTTCACATTATATTTATCTGAAATTTCAATTAATTTTTGCTTAATTTCAGGAGTAAAATCTTGACGATTTACATATACTTCGTTATAAATGTAGTTGCTTAGTTCATCGTTATGATTTTTGCAGTAATCAGCAAAATTTTCAACACGTAGGGATTCCTCAAATTCTTGCACCATAGCTTCCATATAACTTTTTCTTTTTGATATAAAACTTTCCAATGCAACAGGATGTTCTTTTTCGTATTTAGCCTGTTGCAATGAAAGGTATTCATCAAAACTAGTTAACCCCAAAAATTCTTTAAACTACAAATAA
>CALUSA010000096.1 GCA_944323275.1 Candidatus Gastranaerophilales bacterium | reverse complement strand
GGTAAATTTTAATTTACCAAACAAAAATGTTTAGATAATCAAAGATTGCCAAAACATACGGACTAATAACCATCAATTTATCAATATACAATTACACAAAAAACAACAGGTTCGGCTTACTTTGCCAAACCCGCTGTTTTTTTTCAAATTATACTTATACATCATAGCCCTTATTTTTTACATAGGCTTTTATTGCTTCTTCAAACTTGTCAATTACTTTATCTGCAAAAATCGTATAAACATAATTGTTTGATGTTGCCGCCCATTCTGACGCATAAGACAGAGCATAATCAGAACATTGCTCTAATACGGTAGTAATGTCAGCATCAGACATACCTTTACCGGCAAGCTGTGTTTTTATTTTATTCATCAACGGCTGGAGTATTTCAGACTCGGCTTTTGCTTTGATATCTGCAGCAGATGACGGATTTACAACCTGCTGGTCATCATCGGCACCTGCCTGGCTTGCAAGTGAATGCATATCCATATTGTACAGTTCTTTATACACAGCTTCTTCTTTTGCTGCTTTTTCTTCTTCTGCTTTTTGTTCAGCTTCAACTTCCGTTGTAGTTTTACCTTTGTTGGCACAGAGTGTGTTGAATTCAGCAAAAAACTTATCAATTAGTGATTTTATTTCTACATAGCCTGTTTGATGTTTATTTTTACGTAACAAACCACCATCAAACTTGGTACTACGCCAAGTGTCAGTTTCAGTCAATGTAGCCTCTTTTGCTTTAGCAAGATAATTTTGAATTTCTTCGGTTAACTGATCACCTAAATCAGCAGATAAAGCAGCTATAACATTATCAAGTATCTGGGATGCATATTCATTTGCTTTTGCTTTGGCTTGATTTCGTGCTTCATCATTACTTTTATTTTTTAAGTTTACACTATCGCATTTATGAACGGTGTTGTTTGTATAGTCAGCTAAAACACCTGCATTATTTAATACAGTACTCTTATCATAATCAGGGATAGTACCCGTTGAAGATTCAGAACCATCACCGGTTCCATCAGTACCTTCTGTTCCGTCAGCACCTTCTGTTCCCAGTTCTTCCAATGATGCACTGGTGTTTGACACATGGGCGTGGTCTTCTACCCACTCATTTGCCTGATCCAGATTACTCAACAACACATCCTGCAATACTGCCTTGTATTCTGCTGAGCTTGTTCCATACTGTGCTGCTATTTCATTTAACATTTCCAAATCTGACTCCGGCAGCCACTGATTTGTATTTGAACACAATGCATCAAATACACTTTTGGCTATCTGATATTGCGGGTCGCTCGGATCCATTAATAATGCATTTAATATATAGTGCAAATCAAATTCCTGATCTGTTACTGTTACTCCGCTATATGCTCCATTTAATCTATAACTTGTTGTATCCTGACCGTCATCTAAATCGCCGAAGGTTATATCTATTATTTGGGCTGATCTAAAGCCAAACTCTATCATATCTATGCTGGTTCCTTCAGGCAGACCGAGGGCTGTTGCTATTTCTTCATTTCCGTGCAACACTCTATAATCTCCTGTTTCCCAGTCAAACTGGTAATAGGTTTCATCGTCTGCATCCTGGAATATTGCTCCATACGCTGAGCTAACTTCACTGCCGACGCTGAGTTTATTTCCTTTTACTCCGTCGCCGTCTGTAAAATTTTGTCCGCCGGATTCTATGTAATTCTCAGTTTTCTGTGTAAAATAGCCGGTATATCCTTTCATATCCAGCCACGATTCAAAGTCCAACAATGATTCCGGATTATTCTTCTTGTATTGTTCATACTGAGAATAATAGACCTTGTATGTGCTCATGTCTTTAATTGAACCGCTATCTCCGGCAGCACCGATACCTTGTACCATTTTGGCTCCTTATCTTTTTCTTTTTACTTTCCCTGTTAAGGTTTTTCTACCTTTCATGATATATATCGGGCATTTACGCCTAAAACTTTAGAAATTATAAAATTTTTTGTAACAAATGTTTACATTAAAAAACAATAACTAATAAATTCTAAATCTGCATAAAAACAGCGGGGCTTATTTTACAAGCCCCGCTGTTTATTTTATATAATCATTTAAGATTACTATGCATTGCAGCAAGCTGCTTTTTTGCAGGATTGACCGTTAAAAGCTTTCAATCCCATATATTTAGCAGCAGAACCAAGTTCTTCTTCAATTCTGATTAACTGGTTGTATTTGCAGATTCTGTCTGTTCTTGAAGCAGAACCTGTTTTGATTTGACCGCAGTTTGTAGCTACAGCTAAGTCAGCAATGAAGGTATCTTCAGTTTCGCCTGATCTGTGAGAAGCGATAGCTGTGTAACCTGCTTTGAATGCCATGTTCATAGCGTTCAAAGTTTCTGTCAAAGTACCAATCTGGTTAACTTTGATGAGGATAGAGTTAGCAGTACCTGTTTCGATACCTTTAGCCAATCTCTTAGTATTTGTAACGAACAGGTCATCACCTACTAATTGACAGTGAGAGCCGATTCTGTCAGTAAGCATTTTCCAGCCTTCCCAATCTTCTTCAGCCATACCGTCTTCGATAGAAATGATAGGATATTTGTCAACCCAGTTAGCAAGGAAGTCAACCATTTCTTCACGTGAAAGAACTTTGCCTTCGCCTGCAAGGTTGTATTTACCATCTTCATAGAATTCAGAAGAAGCAACATCTAAGCAGATTTTAACCTGTTCAGTTGTGTAGCCTGCTTTTTCGATAGCTTCAATAATAACCTGTAAAGCTTCTTCGTTAGAAGAAAGGTTAGGAGCAAATCCGCCTTCGTCGCCTACAGAAGTAACCATACCTTTATTTTTAAGAACTGTTTTAAGGTTATGGAATACTTCAGCACCCATTCTGATAGCTTCTGTGAAAGAAGAAGCACCTACAGGAGTAATCATAAATTCCTGGAAGTCAACGTTGTTGTCAGCGTGAGCACCGCCGTTTAATACGTTCATCATAGGTACTGGCAATGTTGTTGCATTAATACCGCCAAGGTATCTGTACAAAGGCATTTCAAATGCGAGAGCGGAAGCTTTAGCACAAGCCAAAGACACACCGAGAATAGCATTAGCACCTAATTTAGATTTATTTTCAGTACCGTCAAGTTCGAGCATTAATTTATCGATAGCTTGCTGGTCTGCGGCATTTTCACCGATAAGTTCCGGTGCGATAATGTTATTTACATTGTCAACAGCTTTAAGAACGCTTTTTCCGCAATAAATTGATTTATCGCCATCTCTCATTTCAAGAGCTTCAAAAATACCTGTTGAAGCACCTGAAGGAACTGCAGCACGTCCTACAACGCCGCATGATAATGTTACATCGACTTCTACAGTCGGATTTCCTCTTGAGTCAAGAATTTGTCTTGCTTTTACATCTTCAATAGTTGTTGGCATAATTTTCTCCTTTTTTTGCCTAACTAAACATTTTTCCTCTTGTTTAAATTATCATACGAAAAAAAAGTTTTTACAAGATGGTTAAACAAGATACAAAATCAATTAAAACGAGGATTTATAGCTGATTATTGCCAATGATATAATTTTTATTATAAAGGTAAATATGAATATGTCTGAAAATTTTGATTACAAAACATTTGCTCAAAGTATGAAGGAACAATGCGCAGAATTTGTTCCCGATGAATTTGGTCAAGAAAATAAAAAGTTTTTAACAGATACAGTTTATAACTTTTCTTTTATGGCAGGCGAGGCATTATGTAATGATACAAGCATTAATCTTGACAAAGAATTAAAAATATTTGTTACACAAATTATTGCCGAATGGATTTTTCATAAATCCTGCGACCTTATCAGGGCAGATATTCCTCAAGAATATCGTGAGGATATTTTGAAACAGATTGCATTTGGAATTTTTGAAGTAGCAAAGCAAGCTTGTTTAAAAGGGATATCACAGGAAAAACTTGTTGATTTGGTGGAATATCACGTAAATATTTCTTATAAAACCGCACTGGAAACACTTTGTGAGCAAAATGCCATAAGTCAAAAAGATGTTGAAAACGCACTTAGTTTTTCCAATATAGACAAAATGACAGAACAAATAGCAAAAGAACATAAGTTTATAAATGACGCACAACCGGCAAAGCCTAAACAAACTCTTAAAACCAGTTTTTTAAAATTTTGTTCTAATATAAAAATAAAAACCAAAGAGCTTATAGAAAAATTCCGGAAAACAGTGACTTCTTTTATTCCTGATTTTTTCATACAGTTATCACTTTTATTGGTTATAATAATTACTGCTCTGTTTTTAACAAAACCTCCTGTCAATGTTGTAACAGCCGCAATCTGGTGCAGTTTGGGAACAACACTCACTATAATCGCATATTTTGTATTGTGTAATTTTTTTATTGAAACAGAAAATAAATTTCACCAAAAAATAAATAAACTATTTAGCCGGCTTGGCATGATTGCAATTTTTATTTTATTAAGTGTTACCATCTATTCCAAAGCAGCGGGCATAGTTTTTGCGATTCCGTTTTTAGTTCTGTTACTAATAAATACAATTGCCGGAGTATATATTTCTATTATTTGGACAACAATTAATATACAAGAAACTCTGAGCGAATTAGACCGGCAAAGAGAAGATATGGAAAACCTTGCGAATCCTGACACAATGTACGAACGCCTCGGGGTTGATATTATAGAACTTCAAGTAGGAGAAGGGCTCCTTCCTATTGCTGATCCTGATCAAGAAGGTCAGCTGCTTCCTAAAACAGCAGCTCTACGGCAACAGCTCACCGATGAACTCGGTTATATTCTTCCTTCAATAAGAATTCGTGATTTTGAAAAGTTAGACAATAACGAATATACAATAATTGTAAGAGGAACCGAAGCAGGTTCGGGTTTTGTTTACCCTGGAAGATATATGGTTATAGCAGATGATTGGGAGAAAAAATGCGAATTTATTCCCGAAGATGCAATAATCTCAGTTACACCTATAGATAACATACAATGCTTCTGGCTAAATGAAAAAGATTTGGAAAAAATTCCAAACATAAAAGCAACAGCGCCTGTTGATATTATGTTAAAACATCTGGAATATGTTGCCATAAAATACATTGACAGCATACTGACAACAACAGATATAATCAAATATCTCGAATTATCCGAACCTGCAGCCGGCTATGTTATAGGAAGCCTGCGTGAACGACTGTATGTTGAAGATATAAGAAAAATTTTTGTAAACCTTATTAAAGAACATGTTCCTGTTAAAGATGTTTTATTAATTTTCGACAGATTGGCTGACTTTGCAAGATTTACAACGGAAGTTGACGAGCTTTCCGAACGTATGCGTACTGTTCTTGCGAGGAATATATGTTTCGACAACTGCACAATAGACAAAGTTATGTATGCGGTTACAATTAACGAATATTTTGAAAAAAGATTTTCTAAAAGCATAGTAAAATCAGAACAGTACACTGAATTTAATTTAAACCCGGCTCTGACCGAAGAATTTATTCAACAAACAAATTTTACTCTGATGAAAGCAAAACACGACACAGGCAAACAACCTGTCATTTTATGCAGTGCAAAAATTCGTCTGCCTTTATACAGATTTTTATGTGAATATTTTACTAAAATCATTGTAATTTCATACGATGAGCTTATTTCCGACATCAAAATTGAAAATGTCGGACAAATTGGCAACGATACTCAAATTATATAGACTGACAACTAATACATACGTAAAACATAAGCAGAAACAAAATATTCCCAACTTTGTTTTACCATTTTTACCAAACGTCTTTTAAAAATTCTGATTTTTTTCTTCCAGTACTTACGAATTGTTTTCATCATAAGCTATCCTCGTCCTTTCTGTAATTGTTAAAGCATTTGAAATCGGTATGCCGCCTTTTTGTGCCGGACTGTTAACGATTTTGCCCTGAACATACATTACTGTAGAACCGCCGCCGTCAAGGTTCATTGCGTTTATACAGCCAAAATCTTTCATCATTCTTGCAAGTTCACCTAATGTCATCCCTACCGATGCGTGCTCACGTCCGTCAACAGCAACCATTATAAATTCGTTATTTGCTGTATAACCGATAGCTGTTCTCGGATTTTTGCCGGTAATTGCTTTTAATTTTTGTGCCGTGACATCTATGTATATGCCGCCGTCTTTGACAAGATACGGACCGCCGCTGATTATGTGGTCAATATTTTCCCATTGAGGTGTTGTTTTTATATCGAGTTCAATTTTTTTGTTCAATAAAAATGCCCCCAGTTTTGATTTAGGACCGGATATTACATATCCGTCCTGTGGAATCGTAACGGGGGCTTGTGATAATGCAGTGACCTTATTATTTTGTATTATTAAATTGATGCCGTATTTTGGTGCCGCAGGTGAAGTCTGTCCCCAGTCCGGTGTATAAAGAAGAACAAGTGTAGAAAGAATTCTCGGCTGGTTGATATTATCAACCTTGACGATATCTCTGCCGGTTTTGATTGTAGAATCAAACTGAACCTGAGCCATTTTAAATTCATTTTTTCCGATACCCATTGCAACACGATTGTGCAAAGGACCTGTATAAACCTTTTTGTTAATCATAAGTGTACCTAATGGAACACCGTTTTGGAACTTAAAATATGTGCCGTTTACTGCGGCGATAGAATTATTGCGTGAGGCAATAGTTCTGATAGTTGCCCTGTTTTTAAGTTTTGTATTTGCGGAGGCTAGTTGCGGAGCGATTTCGATATTCGGATTAAGTTTTGTATTAACTTCGACAATGTTTATTTTTATGGGGCGTTTGTTGATATACTTCACCATACGGATATGTTTGACCCCGTCTGCGATAGTGAGAATAGCCCCGTTACGATATCGCTGCCGTAACATTGATTCCCAGCGTTGCTTTTCCTCTGTCAGACTCCTTGTCTGCTCCTCGACCTTGTTTTGTTGTATATTCGCTCCTGTATTAATTGCTTCGTCCGCATTTGCAAAAAGATTGTTGTTAATCAAAAAAGATTGAGAGCAAAAAACACTTAACAATACAGTAAAGTA
>CALUSA010000095.1 GCA_944323275.1 Candidatus Gastranaerophilales bacterium | reverse complement strand
ACATTGTAAGCCGTGATAATTTTTGATATAACAGAAAGATTAAATGCTTTCTTACATAATAAATATTATCAATACCATTCTTCCTAACTGGCTTTAAGAGCGTCTGATGAAGAATATGCACACAAACTGCAAAAACAATTGAATGTATTTTAGACCTGTTTCGTCTATAATATGACTGTATATTAAGCAAAGGAATGTTATGGACGAAAAACAATTTAAAAACGAACTTGATGAAGCAATGAAACTTTTTCAAAAAAGAGATTTTGAAACTGCATTGGAAAAGTTTAAAATTTTGCTTGATGCGGACAATAAAAATGCCCATCTGTATAACAACATAGGTCTTTGCTATGCAAATCTCGGACAGAATGCTCAGGCAGAAGAATATTATAAAAAAGCTCTTTTTATTGACGACAAACTTGTTGAAACTTATATAAATATTGCAGATATATATTACAAAGACAACCGCCTCTGGGATGCAATAGAACTTTTACAGGAAGCAACAGCCATTATTCCGGATAACGTTGCATTGTTGCATTATCTTGGTCGAATTTATATTGAAGACAAACGTTATGATGATGCTATTGATGTTTTGGATTCGGTTCTGGAACTTGCACCCAAAAACTTTGACGCAAATTGGGATTTAGGCATGGTTTATTTTGAACTCGGTGATTACAACAGTGCCATTGCCAATTTTGAAGAAGTTTTAAAATATATAGAAGATAACGAACTTATCTATTATCAAACGGCACTGGCTTACGAAGCCAATGATGAGGTCGACAAAGCAATCTCGAATCTTTTAAAAAGCATTTCGGTAAACGAAAAATTTCCTCTTGGGTATAAAAGACTCGGCATGCTTTTTATGGCACGTGGAGAAAATCAAGACGCAAAAGAATATTTTAATGAATATCTAAACTTTGATGTACCGGCTGAAGAAAAAGAAAAAATTCAAAAAATCATGGACAGATTAAAATAAAACTAAAACCGCTCTCAAATGAGAGCGGTTTAATATTCATAATGTGTACCAATTATTACAAACTTTTGATTCTCTCCTGAGGTTCAGTAATACTTGTTATACGAAGACCAAAATTATCTTCTATTACAACAACCTCACCGTTAGCAATGTGTTTTCCGTTTGCATATAATTCAACGGATTCACCTGCGATTTTATCAAGCTCAATAATAGAACCTCTTGTAAGTTCCAAAACTTTTTTAACAGGAAGCTGACATCTTCCGAGTTCAACAGTCAGCTCAAGTTTTATATCCATTAAAAGTTCTAAATTTTTATTAGTATCAGTATCAGTCGGAGTATAGCTGTCAAAAGGCGTAAACTCTAAAGGTCTGACCGTAACAGGCTCATGTTCATGCATAGAAGCATCAATATGAACCTCATGAGTTGGTTCGTCCTGTTGATAATTTTCCTCATGCATTTGTGCAAAGTCATAATTTTCAACACCCTGAGGCTCAACAGGTTCAGACGGAACTTCACTGCCTGAAATATTTTCAGCAGGATTTATATCATTGAGATTACCGTCCGATGGTATTTCATTCGGGTTAAAATCTTCATTTTGCATATTATCTTCTGACATGAAAAATCCTTTCTAAAAATATCTCTTTAATGCATCAACATAATAATCGTATCTGTCGGTAATCTTTACACAGACCTTGTCTTTAATACGTCCGGGTCTTGCATAAAATTTTCGTTCACCGTTAACTTTTACTATCAAATCTTCTGTTGCTGCATTATCCAATTTTAATACATCGCCTTCTTTTAAATCAAGAAAATCCTGCAGTGTTATTTCGGTCTGTCCGAACATAACATTAATATCAACGAAAGAAGTATCAAGCTTTTTAATCATTTTCTGACGTTCTTCGCTTGTTGCAATAAGTCCTTTTGTCTGAAAAATATGTTGTGTTGTCAGCTGCGACAGTATATTTTCCAAAACAGGATAAGGAAAACACAGGTTCAACAGTCCGTAATATTTACCTGCAATATGTACCTCAAGTGTAATTAACGCAACGATTTCACCGGGAGTAGCAACCTGAATACCTGAATAATTGTTATCCAAACCTATTAAATTTCCATCAACCGGTATAACATGCGACCACGCTTCCGCAAGAGTCTGTATTGTTCTTTCAATCATTTTTTTAATGAGAGATTCTTCTACATCGGTGAGTTCTCTCGGTTTAGATTCAATATTACCGACACCGCCAAGCATTCTGTCAACAATACTTGAAAGAACTTCAAAACTTATCCCCAACAATATCTGCCCTGGCAGCGGGTTAAGTTCAAAAATGGCAATAGAAATCGGGTTCGGCACAGAGCGCATAAATTCATCATAAGTAAGCTGGTCAACAGACACAACATCAACTTCCAAATGCATTCTTAAATATGCCGTTAAAACAAGTGCAAGCTGTCTTGAAAACTCTTTATGAATGTCTTGCAAACCTCTTAAGTGGTCTTTTGAAAATTTATCAGGACGTCTGAAATTGTAGAGTTTATAACCTTTACGGTGTTCTTCCGTCCCGTCAAAGGCATTCAACATCATATCTTTATCCGGCATGCTGTCCGGAAATATGTCTAAATTCGGATTATTCTGTTCAAAATCAGACATCTTTATCCCCTGAGATTATTGCATTATAAATTGTCCGAAGCTTACTCTTATAACTTCCCTCTCACCGTCAAATATTCCGTTAACGGATTCAGCTATTTGTTGTTTTGCCAGTTCCTTGCCTGCCGTAGTTGCAAGTTCGTCAGATGTTTTGCTTGTCAAAACAGTGATAACAGCATCTCTTATTGCGGGTTTATATTGTTCCATTTCTTCAATGAGTGCTTTTTTAGGATTAGGAGCTGAAGCACCGTGTCCGCCATGCCCGCCTGAACTTTTTTCTTCTTCAATTTGTTCCGGCATAGGATTGGTAACTTCAACAGCAACATTTGCCTTTAGATATCTTCTCGGCTGAACATCGCTAAGATTCATTGTAAAATCACCTAAATCAAGTACAATACCTCTTTCCGGTTTATCAAGCTGTTCGGAATCATCTTCAACAGATTCCTGAGAAGAAACCGTCTTAAGCTGATTTGCAAGAAGGTTTGATTGCAAAAAGTAATTTACACCAATAAAAATAATACAAACTATAGTTGTTGTAACAATATTTATTAGTATAGTATTGCCGCTTCCGCCTTCTGCTCTTGAATCTTTTTCTTTTTCAGGTATTTTTTCCTGTGTCGGTTTTGCCATTTCTTATCTCCAAAATAAAACTTATTTTTTATCAGAACTTAATACTATTATATCCACTCTCCTGTTTTTTGCACGTCCTTGAGGTGTAGTATTTTTTTCTATCGGCATATATTCTCCGTATCCGACTGCCGATAACCTGCCCGGCGGGAAGCTGTGAACCTTTGTAAGATATTTAATAATATTTGTGGCTCTTGCTGTTGACAGCTCCCAGTTGGAAGGGAATCTTTCATTTTGAATCGGCATAGAATCCGTATGCCCTTCGATTAATATAGGATTCCGGAACTTTTCTAAAGTTTTTGCGATTTTATCAAGCGTTATTTTAGCCTGCGGTTTTATTATAGCAGATCCGGGGTCAAAAAGCATAGTATCATTAAGTCTTATTACCACACCACGATCTGATTTAATCACTTTTACAGGAGTATCTATCTCCATTTCCTTTTGTATTTGTTCAACAAGCTGTTGGGTATCAAGTATTCCGTCCCCGCCATCAAGGATAGATTTGCCCGTGTTTTCAAGCACGCCTTCTGTTGGTTGTTTTACAGGAGCAAGCTCCAATATTTCTTCCGGCATTTCATTTTGTTCAATTGTTTTCGCAGCAAAAACTTTTTGTATAGACTTGTTAACATCTTTAACCTTCATCTCACCCATAGAATTTGTTGCAAACATTACCATAAACAGAGCCAGCAGCATCGTGACAAAATCGGCATAAGATATAACCCACCGGTTTATATAGTCATTAGAATTTGTATAATACTCATTTTTCATTATCTTGTACCGTAGACTCCCGCCTGTGTTGTATTTTCTGTTTTATGATAACCATTGTGATATTTTAAATAAGCAAGAAGCTTTTCTTCAATTACCATCGGTGATTCTTCCATCTGGATTGATACTATCCCCTGCAGCACAACTTCTTTAAAAAGAATTTTTTCTCTGGTATTCATTTTCAATTTACCAGCCACAGGTAAAAACAAAAGATTCGCAAACCCTACACCGTAAAGGGTTGAAACAAAAGCTACCGCAATTCCCTGCGCTAAAATATCGGGCTGCTGAATATAGCCCATAATTTGAATCAACCCGAAAACTGCGCCAACAATCCCAAAAGTAGGTGCATATCCGCCCAAAGCTTCAAAAACACGGGAGTTAATAAGTTCTTCCTCCTCGTCATAAGAAATCTCGGCTTTTAATATATCGTAAATCATTTGAGGGTTATTAAAGTCAATTGAAAGTTGAATGCCCCTTTTTAAAAAAGGATCCTGAATTTTATCAACAAGCGGATTTAAACCGAAAAGCCCTTTTACACGTGCCTGATGTGCAAGATAAATTATTTCGTCAATAACATTCATGTGAGGCTTATCTTTTTCTACAAAGACATCTAAAGAAGCCTTAAGTGCATTTACTAAAGTTGACGGCTTAAAATTGACAACAGCTGCGCAAAAAGTACCGCCAAGCACTATCATTATTGCAGAAGGCTGTATCAAAGATACCATAGAAGTACCCTCGCTACGGTGCGAAAACAGTATCAGTATAACTGCTGCAAATATGGCTATTATCGCCGAAAAATTCAAATCTTACCTCTCCCTGCACTGTAGCATAATTTTTACAGTACTATCCCTAATTATTGATAATATAATTTTTTCACATTTTAGGGTTTGGGAATATACACCATCTGGTTGATTTTTATAAGATTTGAGTTATCTTATACACGCCCGTACATATCTTCAAAACGTTCAATATCATTTTCATCAAGTATTTTCCCCTGTTGTACCTCCATAATCATTAATGGTTCTTCATAGGGGTTTTGAAGCGAGTGTTTTTCTTTAACCTCAATATCGATACTTTCGCCTTTATCCAGTTCAAAACTATCCTCGCCTTTTATGACAAAAGCTTTACCTTCCAGTACAACCCAGTGCTCACTTCTGTGATGATGCAGCTGCAGACTTAATTTTGCTCCGGGGTTAACATAAATACATTTTGTTAAAAAGCCGCTGCCTGTATTCAACACCTGATAATACCCCCAGGGTCTATAAACAGTTTTATGTGAATACTGAGTTTCGTCTTCTCTTTCTTTAAGATGGTTCACTATCTTTTTAACATCGTTTACTCTGGCTCTGTCACAAACAAGAACAGCATCTTCTGTTTCAACAACAACAGTGTTATTTAAACCGATTGTCGTAACGAGTTTTGATGTTGAATAAACAAGAGAATCTTTACTCTCTAAATCAAGAACATTGCCCATTAGATAATTTCCGTCATCATCTTTTTCGGAAATATCATAGACTGCTTCCCACGAGCCGACATCTTTCCAGTCACTTTCCAGAGGAATCATTGCCAGCTTTTTGCTGTTTTCCATTACAGCATAATCTATTGAAATATCCGGCATGTCTTTAAAATCCTGATAAGGAATCGTCGGAATTTGGGAAGATATTTTGGCATTTTTTATAATTGAATAAATTTCAGGCATATATTTTTTGATTTCAGCCATCATAACAGATGCTTTAAACACAAACATTCCGCTGTTATAGTAATATCTGTCAGAATCAACAAACTCTCTTGCTGTTTCAATATCAGGCTTTTCAACAAATTCTTCCACCCTCATGCCGTTTGAGGCAACGGCTCTGATTTTACGGTTATTTTTAGCTTTAATATAACCAAGCCCGACATCAGCCTTATCAGGTTTAACGCCAAAGGTGACTATGTAATTTTCCTGTGCAAGCTTAATACCTTCTGTAATAGCTTTACAATATTTGTCATTATCAAGAATTAAATTATCAGAAGGAACAACAACAATAACTGGATCTTCTTTAGAATTTCTGTCTTTTTGCAGCTTTTCTATGTACTTAATAGAAAGTGCAATTGCAGGAGCCGTATTTTTACATTCCGGTTCGGTAACTATTCTGTAGCTTGATTTTCGGCAAAACTTTTCCTGCATTTCTTTCAACTGATTTTTTACCTGACTCTCAAGTTTAACGTTTGTTACGCTTAATATATTCTTGTCATCAACACAGTTTATCAAACGCATAAAAGCAGCCTGAAACAGTGTATAGTTATAATCTATTTTCATTAACTGTTTCGGATGAACTTCACGACTTAAAGGCCAGAGTCTGCTTCCTGATCCCCCTGCTAAAATAACTGCGTAAATGTTGCTGACTTCCATAAATACGAACTCCTAAGTTTTTATTTTATTGTCAAAATTATTTAATACCTTACAAAAGTATATAGTAAATAATCGTTACTTTAAAGACTTTAAATCGGATTCACGGTGACAAAACTTAATATTTTAATACATTACTATATTAGATAGTAAAATTAAACAATTCAGTTATATCAACTCCCAGAGCCTCTGCGATTTGATTAAGTGAATTTAATGTAGGATTTGATTTTCCACGCTCAATCAGACCTATGGAATTTCTTTCTAAATTAGACAAACTGCCAAGATCTTCCTGAGATAGTTTTTTATTTTCTCTCAATAATTTTATTTTTTTTCCTACTTTATAAGTTAATTCTTCGTTATCCATTACTTAATGATATTAAATTGACAAAACATTCTCCACCATATATAATACACAAATGACAAATATATTTATCATATAGAAATTATATTATTCAAATGAAAGGTTTTTTAATGTCACGAAAAAAATTTAAAAGAAAAAATATTTGCAGTCTATATGACAAACTATACAAAGCCTATTATTTACACTCTGTCTTGAATAAAATACTTTTAGGATTAAACAATTTTGAAAAAATCGAAATAAATACTTTATCGATAGTTTGTAACAGCTATCTTTATAA
>CALUSA010000094.1 GCA_944323275.1 Candidatus Gastranaerophilales bacterium | reverse complement strand
GTACTGTCGTTCGCTGCGCTTTGCTTTTGCTCACTTCGTCCCTCGCTTTCCGGATTTCATCCGTCCGCAAATTCGCTTACCATTATTTAATTTGCGGGTATGATGCCCGCTAAAGTATTTTTTTAGATAGCTATTTTAACTTTTCTTCTGTTCAAAAATCCGTTGTTCAATGCGTACAAAACAGCCTGTGTTCTGTCATTGACCTGTAATTTTTGGAAGATATTGTTTACGTGGGTTTTTACTGTGGTTTCTGAAATAAACAGTTTTTGCGCCACGCCTTTATAAGTTATGCCCTGTGTTAAAAGGTCAAGAACTTCTTCTTCTCTTTGTGTCAGGTAATTCAACAGGTTTTCTTCATCGTCTGTATTTTCTGTTTCTTCTTTGAAGGACTGTTGAAAATATTCAAAAAATCTTGAGGACAAAGTTGCAGGAAGATAAATTTTGCCTGCTGCAACTTCGTCTATAGCATAGATGAGTTGAGCTGATGCCATTGTTTTTAAGATATAGCCTTTAGCACCAATTTTCATAGCTCTGAAAATTAAATCAGGATCATCGTAGCCTGTTAAAGCGATAATACGCACACCCAAATCCAGTTTTTCAATTTCTGCTATTGCAGTCAGACCGTCTTTTTCAGGCATGTTGATATCCATCAAAACGATTTCAGGACGATACTTCTTAATAAGACTGATTGCAACACTTGCACTTGTTGCTGTTGCTACAACATCAAAATCGCTTTCAATTTCAATCAACTCTTTGATACCTGACAAATGTTCATAATTGTCATCTACAATGATGATTCTGGCTTTTTTCTTAAATTCAATCCCTCGTCTCATCTACTCCCCCCAAGATTTTTATTTTTAATTAAAAATTTATAATCGTGTAATTGTATTATTTACACATGGTATATTACCCCTAAATGCAGTAGGCTCTCATCGGCTAAAGGATTAAAATAACAACGTTTATTCGTATTCTTAAAGGTGTAGACCATCCGGTCTATAAGAAGGCGTTTTTGCCTGCTGTAACAATACTTTGAGGAATATTGAAAAATAATTTATTAGTATTAATTTTCAAATTTGAAGTAGTGGATTTAAATTAGATATTTTGTATGATAAATTATTAATCAGGAGCAGCCGGATAATCGCACAATTTTTTGTGAGGAAAGTCCGGGCACCCAAGGGCAGACCGCCTGATAACGTCAGGTGCGGGCGACCGTGAGGACAGTGCCACAGAAATGATGACTGCCGATGATTCCTGATTTTTCAGCGAAAACAGGCGATGGTGCAACGGTGAGGTAAGAGCTCACCGGCAAGGCTGAGAGGTCTTGGCCAGGTAAACCCCGGTCGGGTGCAAGGTTGACAAAAAGGTTAAGGTGACCCGCCGTCTTTTGACAAACCGCTTGAGCTTGCAGGCAACTGCAACCCCAGACAGATGATTATCTTAAAACAGAACCCGGCTTATGAGCTGCTCCTTTTTATTTTTATTAATCAAGAGAGAATATGTCTTTTAAATCTTCATAAGTAAGTGATTTGCCGATATTTCTGTCAACAGAGATTACGCTGTCAACCAAATCTCTTTTTCTCGATTTAAGTTTTTGAATTTTTTCTTCTACAGTACCTTTGGTAATCATTCTGTAGACAAATACTTTTTTAGTCTGTCCGATACGATAGGCTCTGTCTGTTGCCTGATCTTCAACAGCGGGGTTCCACCACGGGTCGTAATGAATTACATAATCCGCACCTGTCAGGTTAAGCCCTGTGCCGCCGGCTTTTAAGCTGATTAAGAAAATCGGTATGGTCGGGTCAGAATTGAATCGTTCCACGACTTCCTGTCGGTCTTTTGTGCTGCCTGTCAGGTATTCGTGTTTTATTCCTTCTTTAGTCAGCCAATCTTTAATTATATCAAGCATATCAACAAACTGGCTGAACAACAGCACTCTGTGTTTTTCCGCAATAATTTCTTCAAGCATTACTTTCAGCTGTTCAAATTTGCCGGATTGTTTTATTCCTTTAATATTTTCTTTGTCGTATAACCTCGGGTGGCAGCAAATTTGTCTTAAACGCAGTAATGCAGAGAAAATAGACATTCTGCTTTTTTCAATACCCTTTTCTTCAATGGATTTAAAGAGTTCTTCCCTTGTGGAATCCATAACTTCAAGATAAAAATCTTTTTGTTCGGGTGTGAGTTCGCAGTATGCTACGTTTTCGATTTTATCAGGCAAATCTTTGGCAACGTCACGTTTCATGCGTCGTAAAATAAACGGATAAATCTGTGATTTCAAACGTTTTTCAACCGTTTTGTCTTCACGTTCCATAATCGGAGTAACGTATCTGTAGTTAAATTCACTCTTGTCAAACAAGAATCCCGGCATCAGAAAGTCAAAAATTGACCACAATTCCTCCAGTTTATTTTCAATAGGTGTACCGGATAGAGCGAGTTTATGTTTGCAATTAAGCTGTTTTACGCTCTGGGCGGTCATTGATTCTGCATTTTTTATGTTTTGAGATTCATCCAGAATAACATATCTGAACTCATACTTTTTAAGTTTTGCAATGTCACGTCTTATAAGTGCATAACTTGTTATTACAACATCATATTTAGGAATTTCTTTAAACAGGTCATTTCTTTCAGTTCCGCTGAGTTTTAAACAGCTAAGCCCCGGAGCGAATTTTTCAATTTCATTTTCCCAGTTAAATACAACCGAAGTAGGACAGATAACAAGGTTAGGTGCTTTTTTATTTTTTTCTTTTGCTTTTTGAAGCAGTGCCAGTGCCTGCAAGGTTTTACCAAGACCCATATCGTCTGCAAGAATACCGTTTAAGCCGTATTGATACAAAAACCACAGCCATCCGAAACCTCTTGTCTGATATTCACGAAATTCCGCCTTAACTCCTTTAGGCAGGCTTGGTACATCCATTGTGGAGAAGGTTGAAATCTGTTTCCAGAATTTGTTGAATCGTCTGCTCATCTTTAGTTTTACGCCGAGGTTTTCCATTTCAGAAATCAAACCGGCACGGTAAGTTTTTACAATATATTTGTTGTCATCGTTTTTATAAACATCAAAGGTATTGAAAGCTCTCATCAAAGAGTAAATATCCATTGTCGGAACTTCCGCAAAACCGAGATTTCGGATTCTTACATATTTGCTGTTGTCAATTGTAAGTGCATAAACATCATCAAACGGAATAATTTCTTCGCCGACACGACCGTATAGCTCAAGCTCAAAACTGTCCGTGGAATCGATTGCAAAATCGATGTCAGCACAAAGTTCAAACGGGTCTTTTGTAAGTTTAAAGAAGGACATGTCGTCTTTTTCTTCAAACTTCCATCCGTCGCCTGCCTGTTGAATGTAGTAATTATAAAAGTCTATTGCATTTTCTTTTTCAAGAGCAAGGTTATTTGTCTGCATAGGAGCAAATTTACAAGCAAGAAGCATGTTATAAGCTGCTTCTTCGTGTGCAGTATTGCGTTTTACCCAGTACAGTAAATCTTCTTTTGGTTTTTTAATTGTTACATAAGGCGTTTTGTCAGTGTGTTTTGAATACGGAACACGTGTTCCGTCATATTCAAACTCAAGTTCTGCTTTTAAAGAACCGTCATAATCAAGCCCCAGTGTAACTATATTGATAGGCGGTTTTTGTTCCAGCACGAGTTTTTCAATAGTTTCAGAAACAGTAACCTTCATCACCTTTTGAAGTTTAGGAAGTTCTTCATAAAGGAATTTTGCGCCGTCAGCATCTTTAACATCCGTAAAGCTCGCTTTAATCAAGCTCTGTGGCAACGCTGATACAGGTGTTGTTGTCGGGAAAATAACGTTTTTGTATCTTCCCCATTTTAACTGACGTGAAAAATATCTGATTTCTTCAAACGGATAAGAGTCGCTTCCGTCAGGTCTTTCCCATGACAGAGAAAGCAAAACATTACCGACCATAGAAAAGTTTACTGATAATGCAAGCTCCCACTCTTTATCATCAAATCTTAAACGCTCTTTTGTTTTCCCGTCTATAACTTCTTCGGCTTTGGATAAAAGCTGGAAAAATCCGTCAAATTTGTTTATCGGTACATCATACCAGCCGGCTTTTTTATCAAGGCGTGAACGCTGTAAAAGAAGCTGGAATATTGCAATATCAACTTTTTCTTCTTCATTTAAAATAAATGATTTATCGGTTCTTTGAAGTTCGATAATTGCTCTTAAAATCGCTTCCAAATCCCTGATAACTTTGCCTGTTTCTCTATCCATAACAAGTATTGAGAAGAAATTTTGTCTTCTTTTAGGATTGAAATGGAATACATAGCGTCCCGTTGGAGCTTCAACCGGTGGTACATATTCGTCAGGGTATTCTGTTTGTATTTTGTGTACACGCTCAAGGTATTCGTCATATACTTTGTCTTCTATAACCTTTAGTCCAACAGCAATAGCGTGTTTGCACCATTCTTCTTTTAACGGGCAGCTGCAATCAGCCTTTACACCGTTTTTTGTGAAGGTAAGGCTGGTTTCATAGGCATCTTTAAAGTTGCCTTTTACAATAGCATCCACACCGGCTATTTTTGTATCATAAGAAAGAACTATGTCCTTTTGATAACCTTCATAGCCCCTTCTCCAACTGCCGGGGGTAGCTTTATCTTTGATGTATTTGTAGTTAAACTTGCAAACGCTCATTATTTTTTTATATATAAGTAAACAAAAATTTTTCAAACAAAAGAGAAACATTCCGTTAATGAATCTGTAAAATACAGCCAACTACTCTTTTGTTCAAATAAACAACAGCAGCAAAAAACCTTTTATATGCTGCTATTAAAAATTATACACAAAATTTTTAAAATAACAATACTTGTGTGTTAATTTTTTATGGAAAATTATTAAGAAATGTTAAACAGATTTTAATCAATAAAGCAATTTATTTAAAGAAAAATACTTTATATATGTAAGGGAATTAAAGGGATTAAAATTTTATAGGGAGAAAAAATTATGGCAGTTGGACCAAGAGATTACATCGATCAGTTGTTAGTTAAAAAGTACGCAGATGAAAAAGTTGACAATCCGTCAATAGCAAAGATGGTGGAACCTGATAAAATGCTTAATGCAATGGGTGATTTTTCAGATATGCGTAAAAATATGCTGTTGCTCAACAACAAATTAAACAGTGTTTGTGCAGCACTTAATGCAAAAGCTGCTCATTACAGATCATCAAGATTCGCTATGGCGTAATCTAACGATTAGGGCTGAACTGTGCCCTTTTATGGAAAAATCTATGCTAATTGTGCTAAGATTGCTCTATGGAAAATGAGTTTAAAAACAAAAATGTTATACTAGCCTCGCAATCTCCGAGGCGGCACTCCCTCATAAAGAAAATTCTCTCTAAATTTGATGTCGCAACACCCTTATTTGATGAAAAATTAGATTCGTCAAATTATTCAGACGACGTCATAAAATCTCTTTCTCTTCAAAAAGCATTGTCCGTCCTGAATACACATCACAAAACAGGGTCGGGCATTTGCTTTTGTAAAAACTGTCTTATTATCAGTGCAGATACAATGGTGGTTTTAGACAAAAGAATTTACGGGAAGCCAAAAGATGAGGTTGAAGCGGTAGAAATGCTTAAGGAATTGAGCGGCAAGACTCATTTTGTTGTTACAGCGGTTGCGGTTCTTGATTCTGATACAAAACAAGCGTTTTGTGATGTGGTGAAAACTTACGTAACGTTTCAAAAACTATCGGATGAGTTAATAAAAGATTACGTAAAAAACAGAAAACCGTTGGATAAAGCCGGTGCATACGGCATACAGGAGATGGGCAGCGAGTTTATAAAAAATGTTGACGGTGATTTGGAAAATGTTATAGGGTTTCCGACTAAAAAAGTTAAAGAGCTGCTGATTGCTGCAGGCTATAAATTTTAAAGGAGAACCCGAAGCCTTATTCGTAAAGCTTCGGGTTCACGGCAGAACGTGAATAGTTCACAAAAGCGGGTTCCGCCGTATAAAATGTTTCCGTGGTCTATGCATCAGCTATTCTCGGACAGCCTGCGCCTGTGTAAACAGAAATAACACCGATACCTGAAAGCATAAGGCTGACACTAACCAACAGACCTACGGTATAAAGGGCTGTTCCAGGTAAGCCGAAAGCTATCAACAAGGCAAGACCGAATTGAGCAAGACCGACAAGCAGCCCAACCCACCAGTATTTGAAAATACCACGTGTTTGGAATGCGCTAAACATTGCGTTTACACCTTCTAACAGAAAATATACACCTATACCCATTGTGATAAGGAACAGATTGTAAACAGGCTGTATTGTCAGGTATGCGCCTGATACGACCATAAGTATGGAAATCAGTATATTCAGCCAGGGTTTTTCTATCTCATCACGCCTTACGACTGTGTTAATGAATTTGTACACACCGGCTACAACAAGGGCTATACTGATAAGCATACTCATTGTCAATGTTGTAAACACAGGCAGCACAAGCAGTAAAGCACCGGTTACAAGAAGAAATATGCCTTCTGTAAGAAAGGTATTGCAAAATCTTTTTACCATATCTGCCATCTTTTTTTACTCCTTTACTATCTACAGTTTGCTTTCCCTTGATGATTTTTAGATTTTTATTTATAAGTAAGAGAAAGCTTTAAATTTTTTGTAAAACTTAAAATGTAATGTACAGCTTAATTTTAACCGTTTTAGCCTGCTGTTTCATTACCGTTTTAGAGAATTTATAAATATTGTCCTATCCGGTTAGTAAAGACTCTTTTGCGGTTTGTCAATAGAAAAACGTTAAAAAATTGTACCCTTTCGGGTACAAAAAATATGTTATAACTATAAATGTAAACTGTTTGCAAAAAGTTGTAAGCACAATTTACAAAAAACAGGGAGAATTGTGTCCTTTTAATATTTGTTATATTGGTTCATTCCTTCCAATTTTTTAGGCAGGCTTGTTTATTAGCCTGCCTGTTTTTTTCATATGTTAGAAAAGAATTATTTCTGTCCCCGAATTACATAACATATACCACAATGACGAACAAGTAGAAACTATGCTATACTACAACAATGTTAAAGAAAATAATCC
>CALUSA010000093.1 GCA_944323275.1 Candidatus Gastranaerophilales bacterium | reverse complement strand
GTGTATAAGATGACGGTTGAACTTGTTTTATGCACCCGTTCAATAAGTTATCGGGGTCAGTTGACTATATGAAATAATTTGAAAAATCTCAATATTTGTTGTCATGCCGGCTTGAAAAACATCAAACGGCAGAGTTAAACTTTTTCTTCGGTATAAACTTAAATTTTATCCCCAAGACCATAACAACTTTATGTTTATCGTCATTTTTTACCTGTCAGAAGTTTTTTGCTCTGCTAGTTTTAATACGGCGTTTTCCATATCCTGTTGCGTGATTTGGAAATTTTTTAAATCCTCAAGGCAAACTGTGCGATTGCGCATTTTTTCGTAAATTCCAAGCCGCTCCATTGCACAGTTATGTGCACAATAAAAGCTTTCCGCAACCTCAGAGCCGTTAAAATTTTTATCAAACATCATCTGACAGATTTTATCGGTGTCGATATTTTCTTCAAGCGGTTTGTCTTTGGAATTTATGTTAAAAATCTGCTTTATGCCGTTTAAATCAGGCATTTTTACCTCAAGCGAAAGCCCGAATCTTCCGCTGGCAATAAGTGCCTTATCCAGCAGGTCTTTTCTGTTTGTTGCAGCAATAACAAAAACCATGTTGTCGCTTTTTTCCAAATCGCTCATAAGAGTCAAAAGCTGGTTTACAATATCATCCTGATGTCTTGCTGTGTCGCTGAGTCCGCCACGTGTGCGTGCAATAGAGTCGAATTCGTCTATAAAAATAATCGAGGGCTGCTGTTCTATTGCTGTTTTAAACAGGTTGCGCCAGTTTTCTTCGGTTTTTCCAACGTGAGCGTGAGTAAGGTCATTTGCTCCGAGCTTTATAAAATTTATGCCCAGTTCGTTTGCAAGTGCCAGCGCAAGCATTGTTTTTCCGCATCTTGGCGGTCCGTACAGCAGTATGCCTTTATTGATTCTGAAACCTTTATAAAAATCAGGGTAAATTACCGGAAAAATAACATTTTCTTCAAGGGTTTTTATGTTTTGCTCCTGAGCACCGATGTCTGAAAACATAATCTTTTTGACACCTTTATCTTTTGTTCCTTTGTTTGTGCCAAGCGAGGAGAGCCTTGTTGCATTATATTTTTTTATTTCTTCTTTTGTATCCAAATAACAGTATTTTTCTACATCTTTTTCAAAAATAAACCGCAGGCTTATTTTTTCCAAATCCGTTTTTATACAAGACTCTTGTTTGTAAGGACCAAAAGAAATATACCTGTTGTTTTTTAACTCAACCGGCTCATCGGCATTGTAAACGTAATTGTATTTGACGTTTTTGTCACGCTGGTTAGTGCCGCCTTCAAGAAGCATTACGGTTTCGAGCGGATGGAGTTTAAAAATTTTGTATTTATCATCGTTTTTGTCTTTATAAACCGCAAACGAGCCGTTGTTAAAGGTGTTTTTTACAAAATATATCTTCTCCATCGGGAAATTTATCCACCCAATCTGCTGTGATAAAAGCTCTTTTGCCGTGTCAAAATCTTTTGCAAATATAACAATACTCTTGTTATCAAGGCTCTGTATTGCGGCATTTAATTTTTCCTCAGGGGTTGATTTGTTATTGATATCTTTTGCAAACAATCCGTGAAAAGATATGTTGCCGGCTGCAAGAATATTTTGCGAAGCAAAACCACAGGCAGAGGGCAAAACAGTTGTTCCTGCAGGAGAATGGGGATGTTGAGTTCTTTTTATGTTTTGTTTTAATTCGGTATTGTATAAAGGTATGTAAGATATGCGCATAAAATTTTCTCTCATTAATGATTATACAAAAATCGAAAAAAATATTTTTTGCGCTTGATTTTTTATTTTTAAGACGATAGAATCTCTCAGCCTCAGATATAAAATAAGGAGATGTTTATGGCATATTTGTATCTCGGTATTGCAATTATAGCGGAAATTTTCGCTACAACAATGTTAAAAGACACAAACGGCTTTACTGTGTTGGTGCCTTCTTTATTTACTATTGCAGGGTACGGACTTGCCTTTTTTATGCTGAGTCTTTGTGTTCAATCTATTCCTACCGGAATAATTTATGCACTCTGGTCTGGGATAGGCATTGCGGGGATTGCTGTTCTGGGATGGCTTGTACATAAACAGACGCTTGATATTCCTGCAATAGCAGGTATAGTGCTTATTCTTGCGGGGGTAATAGTTATAAAGCTGTTTTCAAAAGCTGTTGTGTGATTTTGGGCACAAGCTTATTTTGTTTCGTAAATCTGTTTTTGAAGATAGCTGTATTTTGGGTAATATGTTTCGGGGTCTTCTTTTGCGGCTTTGATTTCATCTGCGCATTTTATAAACAGCTCTGCCAGTACAGGGTCAAACTGTGTGCCTGCGCATCTTTTAATTTCTTCGATAGCTGTTTCGTGTGAAAGAGCCTTTCTGTAAGAACGGGTAGAGGTCATTGCGTCGTAAGTATCGGCAAGTGCAATAATACGACCCGAGATAGGGATTTCTTCCCCTTTTAAACCGTAAGGATAACCTTTGCCGTCCCAGCGTTCGTGGTGTGCTCTCAGCCAGTTTGATACAACGGTTAGTTTTTTGATACCCATAAGCATTTTTTCGGCACGTGCCGGATGGGATTTCATAAGCTCGTATTCTTCCTCCGTAAGTTTGTCGGGTTTGCATAAAATCTTTTGAGGGATACCGATTTTGCCTATATCATGGAGCAAACCGGCAGTTTCTATTTCCTCAAGCGTTGTATCATCGAGGTTAAGATTTTTGGCAAGAATAAGAGAATACATTGTAACACGCAGCGAATGACCATGGGTATAAGGGTCTTTTGCATCAAGCGCAGAGGCAATGAGTTTTATTGTTTTGTAGAACAATTCTCTTAAATCTTTTAAAATAACGGTTTTGTTGTTAACAAGGTCAAACTTTCTTATGCCGGAATCTATTGTCATTTTAAGTTCTTCAGGGTCGAAGGGCTTAACAATATACTGATACAAATGGCAGTCGTTGATGGAATCTACAATAGCATCAACATCAAGATGACCTGTTAAAAGAATTTTTACTATATCAGGGTATTCTCCGGCGACACGTTTAAGAAATTCCGTACCTTCCATTTCCGGCATTTTCTGGTCGCTGACAATCAGCGCAATTTCATCCCCCTTGCCTTCAACAATTTCTAAGGCTTCCTTGCCGTTTGAAGCAGTGAGGATATTGTAGTCGTGGCGAAGTGTCCTGCGCAGCAGCTGCAGGTTGTTGACTTCATCATCTACTAACAAAATAGTATGTTTTTCGTTTTTCTGGTTCAGTTGAAGAATTTCGCTAAGGCTTTCTTCAAAAGAATCTTCCTTTAATAATGCAAAGTTGTCCATAAAATACACCGTAATACATATTTTATTTCGACCAATTCGGGTCAAAACTTTATAGCTTTAAGAAAAAAGTTTACAAAAGTTTAAAAAAAACTTCTGACCGGTTTATTATATATTATTTTAGTGTTAATTAAAATACAGTATTTAAAGCACTTTGTATAAAAATATTATTGAATTAGACAGGAAAAAATATGTTTTTAAAACAGTATGAAACAGGCAGAACCTTCGTTGCAAAGCTCGATTTCGGGTCTGATTTGCTGGAGGAATTGAACAAAATATGTGTGCAGGAATACATTAATGCGGGATATATTCAGGTAATCGGTGCTGTTTCCAGCCTTAAGTACGGATTTTTTGATCAGGACATAAAAGAATACATATATACAACTTATGCTTATGATGAATCATTAGAAATTGTATCCTGCAGCGGAAACGTATCTGTTAAAGACGGAAAACCCTTCTGTCACGTTCATATTTGTGCTGCGGATAAAAAAGGTAAATGCGTTGGCGGTCATCTTGTGGCTGGAACCTCTGTATATGCCGCAGAAGTCGTTATACAGGAAATTCTCGGAGAAGATTTAATTAGAGAATTAGACGACACAACAAAACTCACATTGTGGAAATAATTTTTGCCGCTGTATTAAAATACTCTGCCGGCATTACTTTGGAGTGCGTAAAAATTGCCGGATAAGGTAATTGGTCTTTTAAATTATTTTCTGTTAGAATGTTTTTATTAGATATTTGCAGCAGTCAAATATTTTTTAATAAAACGAAAGTCCAGGGCATTTTAATGAGCACATTTTCCAAAAGGGATGCAAAAACATACAATAAATTCCGTACACTGTTTCAATGGATAACCTGTCATATTTGTTTCGGCAGTTTTATCAGACTGATGTACGATTATTCTGTAGAAGGCAGAGAAAATATCCCCGAGCAGGGCAGATTTATCGTTGCCGCCAACCACATTTCGGGTCGTGATCCGTTTTTGCTTCCGTTTGCGCTGAATCTGCCTATTGCTTTTATGGCTAAAGAAGAATTGTTTGAAAAATTCTTTTCACGCACGCTTATGGATTTTTGCGGAGCTTTTGCCGTAAGACGTGATAAAGTAGAAGTTTCTACAATTAAAACCGCACTTAATATTAAAAACACAAACTGGATGCTGGGATTGTTTCCGCAGGGTACAAGGGATTCCAGCCAGAAAGTGGAAAGAATAACAAAAGGCTTTGCATCCTTTGCAAAAGCCACCAAAACAGGTATTTTGCCAGTAGCAATAATAGGAACCGACCAGAAGCCGCAATGGCCTTTCAGTCCGAAGTTAACCGTAAAAATCGGCAAGGTAATACCTTACAGTGATGATATTGATGACATGATGCAGCAATGGTGCACCTCAATATCAACAATGACAGGAAAAGAATACGTCTTAGAATAGTAAAAAATAAGTAGTTTGGAAGTAATTAAAGGAGCATAAATGTCAAGGAATTATGCAAGAAGATATGCTTATGAATACAACACTTTTCGGATGATTTTTCAGGCGTTATGGTGTATTTTTATAGCGGCACCTATATTCTGGCTTTTTTATAAATTTGAAATACGGGGCAGAGAAAATATTCCGAAAAATGGAAAATTTATATGTGCGGCAAACCATATTTCTCACTTTGACCCGTTTCTCGTATCCATTGCGGTAAGAAAACCGATTGCTTATATGGCAAAAAAAGAATTGTTTGAAAATTTCGGATTTTTTACTCTTAACATCGACTGGCTCGGGGCTTTTGCCGTAAACAGGCAAAAACTTGAGGTTTCTACGATTAAAACCGTAAAAGAACTCACCAAAACAAACTGGCTTTTGGGAATCTTCCCGCAGGGCGGCATAAGAAGAAATCGCACTATTGAAAAAATAAACAAAGGCTTTGCAGTGATTGCCAAAGCTGCTAAATGGGATATTTTGCCTGTTTCTATAATCGGATGTGAAGAATACAACTGGATTCCGTTTAAATCAAAAGTTATCGTGCAAATAGGCACTCCTATTTCTTATGAACTTTCGCAGGATGAAATCATTGAAACCTGGGGGAAACAGGTTGCTTCTATGTGTCATTACAAATATGTAGAAACAGAATCCGATAACAGCGAGGTTCAGGATCAGCAGGAATTTGCACAAGCATAGTAACGCCGTTAACTCGTCCGTAATTTTATCGGCTTTACCAATCCGCCGACAATAAATCTTACTCCTTGCCGACTTTCCCTCTAAAGCAACCCGTGTCGTATTTTACAGTACGACAAAAGTGTTGTATGAAATATGCAAAAACTTTTCACTGCAACAAAATTTTATACGCTGGCAAGTAACGCTGAATTACGCTATAATCAGCATAGCGAACGGAGAAAATATGCAAAAAATTAAATCCAAATGGGTCTGCCAGAACTGCGGATACGAAACAGTTAAATACATAGGCAAATGTCCGGATTGCGGACAGTGGGGCACACTTGTTGAAGAAACTTTTGAGCGGGAAAGTTCCTCTAAGAATGGGGCAAAAGTTGTTTTGAACGATATTGCACCGTGCAAGATTAACGATATTGAAATTGACCGTTCGATAAGATTTTCAACGGGGATAGAAGAATTTGACAGGGTGCTGGGCGGCGGTCTTGTGCAGGGTTCTATTGTCCTGATAGCAGGCGACCCCGGGATAGGTAAATCAACAATACTGTTGCAGACAGGCAAGGCTATTTGTAAAGACGGCAGAAAGGCTCTGTATGTGTCTGCCGAAGAATCAGCCTCGCAGGTAAAGCTCCGTGCACAGAGGCTCGGGGTTGTGTCGGACTCTTTGTTTGTATATTCTCAGACAAATTTTGAGGCTATTAAACTTCAAATTGAAGAAATCAAACCGGAAATTTTGATTATAGACAGTATTCAGGCAGTGTACAGCAGCAGCGTAACAAGTTCTCCGGGCAGCGTGTCGCAAATTCGTGAGTGTACTAATATCCTGCTTGATATTGCAAAAAATAAAAACATTACAGTTGTCGTCGTCGGTCATGTCACTAAAGAGGGTAGTATTGCTGGTCCCAAGGTGCTTGAGCACATGGTGGATACGGTTATTTATTTTGAAGGTGACAGATATAAATCTTACAGGCTTTTGAGGTGTATGAAAAACAGATTCGGCACAACAAACGAGGTCGGAGTCTTTAATATGTGCGATGACGGTCTGCATGAGATTTCCAACCCGAGCGAAATGTTTTTGAACGAAAGAACAAAAAATAATACCCCTGGCAGCGTTATTATTGCCACAAACGAGGGTACAAGACCTTTGTTGATAGAATTACAGGCACTTGTGGGCACCACACCTTATCCTTCGCCGAGGCGTGTGTCTAACGGGATAGATTACAACAGGCTTTTGCAGATTCTTGCTGTGCTTGAAAAAAGAATCGGTTTGAATCTGAGCAAGCAGGATGTGTATGTTAATGTAATCGGCGGTTTGGAAATAGATGAACCCGCTGCGGATTTGGGCGTGGCACTTGCTGTTGCAACCTGTGCCAGAGATGTGGTTGTCAGTGCCGATACTGTTATTGTTGGCGAAGTTGGGCTTTCGGGTGAGATTAGATCTGTTAACAATCTCGAAAAAAGGATTAAAGAAGCCGAAAAACTTGGTTTTAAAAGAATAATTATCCCTGCGTCGGATAAAATCGATAAAAAACAGTTTAAAAATATAGAAGTTGTTCAGGTCGCAAGACTGTTGGACGCAATTACCGCCTGCGT
>CALUSA010000092.1 GCA_944323275.1 Candidatus Gastranaerophilales bacterium | reverse complement strand
GCTTGCGGTCTGGCTCCGGTTGTTGTTGTTAACGGAAAAGTTTATCCGCAAATGACAGCTGATGCAATAAAAATAGTTATCGCTACCATTATGAATGAAGAAGAGGGCAAGTAAATGACAGCAACATTAATTGATATAAAAGCTGAACAGCAAAAAGTTAAAGATGCCATCAAAGCACAGGGCTTGAGAGTACTTGTTTGTGCAGGTACAGGCTGCGTTGCTAACGGCTCGTTAAAAGTTATTGAAAAATTTAAAGAACTCGGGGCTGATGTCAGACCAATGACACATCAGGACAAGGTTACAATAGTACCTACCGGCTGTCACGGTTTTTGTGAACAGGGCGTACTTGTTGTTATCCCCGACCTTGATATAACCTATGTGAGAGTGCACGTGGAAGATGTCGAAGAAATCGTTGAAAGCCACATTAAAAACGGCAAACCGGTTGAAAGACTTCTTTATGTGGATCCTAAAACAAATGAACACGTGTTTAAAAACGAAGAAATCAACTTCTATGCAAAACAAACACGTACAACACTGGCAAACTGCGGTGAAATCAATGCGGAATCCTTAGACGAAGCCCTTTCTGTAGGTGCTTATCAGGCATTACATAAAGTACTTGAAAAGGGCGATTCACAATGGGTTATTGATGAAATCACAAAATCAGGCTTAAGAGGCAGAGGCGGCGGAGGTTTCCCGACAGGCTTAAAATGGAAATTTACAGCTGCTAATCGTGGCGGAAAAAGTTATGTTGTCTGCAACGGTGACGAAGGCGACCCGGGTGCATTTATGGACAGAAGCGTCATGGAAGGCGACCCCCACAAGCTGTTAGAAGGTATGGCTATTGCCGGTTATGCTATCGGCGCAGATGAAGCTTATATATATGTAAGAGCCGAATATCCTCTGGCAATTCACCGCTTAAGAGTTGCTATTGCAGAAGCCGAAAAAAGAGGCTATCTTGGTAACAACATAATGGGCAGCGATTTTAACTTCACAATCCACATTAAAGAAGGCGCAGGTGCCTTTGTTTGCGGTGAAGAAACAGCACTTATTGCCTCTATTGAAGGTGAAAGAGGCATGCCAAGACCAAAACCGCCTTTCCCAGCAAACAAAGGTTTGTTTGGCAGACCAACGTTGATTAACAACGTAGAAACTCTCGCTAACGTTGCCCCCATTATCTTAAAAGGTGCTGACTGGTTCAGCTCAATGGGTACCGAAAAATCTAAGGGTACAAAAACTTTTGCACTTACAGGCGAAGTTAACAACACCGGTCTTATAGAAGTACCAATGGGTACAACTTTGAGAGAAATCGTATTTGACATAGGCGGCGGAATCCGTGGCGGTAAGAAATTTAAAGCCGTACAAATCGGAGGTCCTTCAGGCGGCTGTTTAACAGAAGAACACCTTGATTTGCCTATGGACTACGACAACCTTATTGCTGCAGGAGCAATGGTCGGCTCAGGCGGTCTTGTTGTTATGAACGAAGATACCTGTATCGTTGAAGTTGCAAGATTCTTTATGAACTTTACTCAAAATGAATCCTGCGGCAAATGCGTACCCTGCCGTGAAGGTACAAAAAATATGTTAAAAATATTAGAAAGAATAGTTAAAGGCAAAGGCGAGATGAAAGACCTTGAAACCCTTGAAGAACTTGCCGTAGCTGTAAAAGACGGTTCACTTTGCGGGCTTGGTAAAACAGCTCCTAACCCTGTTCTTTCTACATTAAAATATTTCAGAGATGAATACATCGCTCACATCAAAGACAAGAGATGTCCTGCAGGTGTTTGCGAAGCTATGAAAACAATCCATATTGTGGAAGAACTCTGCAAAGGCTGTACAAAATGTGCAAGAAATTGCCCTGTCGGTGCAATTGAAGGTACTGTACGCAACCCGCACCACATTGACCAGTCTAAATGTATCAAATGCGGTGCCTGCCTGAATGCTTGTCCTTTCAAAGCTATCAGACAAAACTAGCAATGATGGTACAAGCATAAAAAGTAGATAAAAAATAAGGAATATAAAAAATGAGCGATAAAAAAACACTTATAATTAACGGAAAAGAGGTAGAGTTCACTGACGAACCAAACCTTCTTGAAGTAATCAGAAAAGCTGGCTTTAATGTGCCTACCTTCTGCTACCGTCCTGATTTAACACAGTACGGTGCATGCAGAATGTGCGTTGTAGAGGTTGAATACCCTAACGGCAGAGTTTTAATCAACTCCTCGTGTACAATGCCGCCTGAAGCAGGTATTAAAGTAAAAACCAACACCGAACGTACAAGAAGAATCCGAAAAACAGTGCTTGAGTTACTTCTTGCAAACCATGACAGAGAATGCACTACCTGCGACAAATCAGGTAAGTGCGAACTCCAGCAGTATGCAGAAGAATACGGGATTAAGGATGTTTCAAAATACGTTGCAAAACGCAAAGAAGACTTCCTTCCGATTGACGACTCAAACCCGTCAATCGTTCGTGACCCGAACAAGTGTATCCTCTGCGGTGCATGTGTTCGTGCTTGCAGCGAGTTTCAGGGTCATTCAGTACTCGGCTTTGCAAACAGAGGTTCAAAAACGGTTGTTCAGCCTATTGCAGGCAAACCTCTTGCCAAAGTTGATTGTGTTTACTGCGGACAGTGTCAGGCAGTTTGCCCGACAGGTGCTTTAACTATCAAAAACGAAGTTAACGAAGTTTGGAACTTAATCACCGACCCGCAAAAGAAAGTTCTGGCACAAATTGCACCGTCAGTTCGTGTTGCAATCGGTGAAGAATTCGGTCTTGAGCCGGGTGAAAACACAATTAAACTTGTTAACGCAGCGTTAAAAGAAATAGGCTTTGACCTTGTATTTGATACAAACTTCTCTGCAGACCTTACGATTATGGAAGAAGCACACGAGTTTGTTGAAAGATTAAGCAAAGGCGAAAATCTTCCGCTGTTTACTTCCTGCTGTCCGGCATGGGTTAGATATCTTGAATTGCAGCACCCTGACATGCTTAACCACCTGTCAAGCTGCAAATCTCCACAGGGTATGTTATCGCCGGTATTAAGAACCCTTGTTCCAAAATACTTTGAAGGCTTTAGCGAGGAAAACATCAATATCGTTTCAATAATGCCCTGTACAGCTAAAAAAGCTGAGGCAAAACGCTCTCAGTTAGGCAAAGACGGCAAGTTTGAAACAGATTACGTTTTAACAACTCAGGAACTTGCAAAAATGATTAAGAGCGCAGGTATCGACTTCAAGTCATTAGAACCGGCAGAAGGTGATTCTCCGTTTGCTCTGTACTCAGGTGCGGCTACAATCTTCGGTGCATCAGGTGGTGTTGCCGAGGCTGCCGTTCGTACGGCTTACGAGTTTGTTACGGGCGAACCGCTGTCTGATATTGACATTAAATCAATGAGAGGTGTTGACAAAAACCACAGATGCAAAGATGTTGAACTCGATATCAAAGGTACAAAAGTTAAGGTAAGAGTGGTTTCTACTTTAAAAGAAGCTGAAAAATCTTTGCAGGAAATCAAAAACGGCACTTCAGATTTTCAAATGCTCGAGGTTATGGCTTGCCCCGGCGGCTGTATCAACGGCGGCGGACAGCCGAGAAGCTGCGACGACACTCATGTGAAAGAAAAAAGAGCACAAGGTTTGTATAAAGAAGACTCTGAACTTACATACAGACGCTCTAACGACAATCCGGATATCAAGAAACTTTATGCTGAATATCTTGAAGCTCCGGGGTCACATAAGGCACACGAACTTTTACACACTGTTTATGAAGACAAATTTAAAGGTTCTTACAAAGACGTTGTAAAAGCCTAGTACTTTAAGAATGAATAGAAAAAGAGTCCTGTTGCAAATAAGCAGGACTCTTTTCTCATATTTCCAAAATAAATGTTTGGGATTAATTAGTTTTTAAGGTAATCTTCGTCAACAACTTTTACAGTATAAACTTCGCTTGCTGCCGCACGGTTATAAGTGGCAAGCATTTGATCTAATGATGCATTAAAAACAACATGAGTCGAGTTTGAGAGATACACATCTGTGACTTTTTTATCAAGCAGGTCTGCCTCTTTCATTGAAGTAATATATTTTGTATTCACCGCAACTTTATCTTCCGGTGAATAGATTAACCCCTTAAAAGATGGTGAATAAGGTGTAAAACTAACGGATTTAATAGCCATATAGAATCCTTTCTAAAATTAAAATTTGAGATTAATATTTTAAAATAAAGAAAGAATATACGCCATATTTTATAAAATTAAATTAAAAAGGCTTAACATAAATTGTTCTTATGTATGATTTGAATATTTAAAATTTATGTTATAAAAAAAAATGATGAATGAAGACAATCCGGATATTATAGAACAATATTTTAAAACAACGCAGCACTGCGACTCATTAAGCTGCAGTAAAGTTATTTTTGAGCCTAAACAAAAACGTGAATGGTTCTACGAAGACGACAGCTGGTGTTATTTTGAATTTTTATGCGAAGACGATGCATACCGACTTGTAAAATCACAGTATAAAACATTTGAAGCAGAATGCTTTATACGTGATATGAGCTATGAAATAAAAATGCTTTTAAACTACTACCGCCTGCGGCGGACTGTGACAATCGGGAAGGAACTGTTTTCTACCTATATAATAAGATTTGAAAAAGAAAAAGAACTTAATCCTGTGTTAACACCTGAAAAATACAATCTGGACTTAAGACTAAGAGAAGAAGAAGCACTTAATAAATCGGAAAAAATTGCAAACAAAATTCTCTGGGGTTGCCTGAGCATTATTTGCATAACAATAATAGCCTTTGGAATCTTCATACTTTCGGCTTTTTTCGCACCAAAAGCCAATGCCGGCTCAAAATATTCACAAACATTTATACAGAATTTTTATCAGTGCAAACCTTATAGCGAGTCAAAATTTAATACAGCATACAATTCTAACAGCACTTATGAAATAAAAGGATTTGCACCTGACGGCAGCGGCAAATGTATTTATGTTGAAACACACAGGTGGCTGAGAGGAACAAATGTAACAACCTGCTATTTTGATAATAAAAACCATAAAGAATACTTGAGTGCAATGATGAATCCCGACAAACAAGGCTCTGTACTTGTCAACGGAATGCCTGTAGTAGGAAAGAACGAAGATGTAACTTACCTGAAGTATTTTAATAACTCAAAAGTATGTATAACGAAGTCTATACATAATTAATTTATGCAAATTAAAGAAATAACAACCAACAAATCGGATTTTATGGATATTTTGTTAATCGGCGATGAAGATGAAACAATGATTAACAAATATTTGAATACATCAAAGCTTTTTGCCTTGTATGATAAAAGCAAATTAACCTCAGTCTGTGCCGTTATGACTGCAGATAAAGATACAGTTGAAATAAAAAATCTTGCAACCTATCCGGAATATCAAAACAAAGGATACGGCTCAGCACTAATCGATTTTGTGTGCAAAAAATATAAAAATGATTTTAAATTCTTAGTCCTTGGCACAGGTGAAAACATAAGAACACTTAATTTTTATAAAAAACGTGGTTTTAAAGAAACTCACAGGATTAAGAACTTTTTTACTGATAATTATCAGAAACCTGTTTATGAAAACGGAAGACAGCTAATTGACATGATTTATTTAAAAAAATTTTTATAAATACAAACTGAACCAGTGAGGATTTTCTATGAGAAAATCCGAATCGGTGAGGCGGATTTTGTGCGGGTACGCCGTGTGAGCAATGCGAACCCAGTACCCATGTGAACAAGGTTGTCGTAATGTAAAATTTTTGAAAAAAATTTGAAATGGAGTACACAACCTTGTGAACGTCAATAATCCAAGACAATAATAAACAGCTCTTGTAACAAAATAAAAAACTCCGGGACATGGATTCTCCACAGATGTAAACGAGCAGCACGAGTTGTACATCTGTGGATACTCGAACGGGTAGAAACAGTGAGGATTTTCTATGAGAAAATCCGAATCGGTGAAAATTCCTGACTAAATCTTGTAACAAAAATAAAAACTCCGGGACATGGATTCGAACCACGATTAGATGATCCAGAGTCACCTGTCCTGCCGTTAGACGATCCCGGAATGGTTACAAATATATTGTATCACCTGAGAAAATTTGGTCAATAAAAAAGTATAATACGGGCAATTATTTATCTTTAAAAGTTTTATATAGGTGTAAAAACTAAAGGCAGACAATGAATCTCATAAAAGTACGTAATTATGTTTTATATCCTAAAATATCGGGCAGCCCAACATTTAAAGCCGGTTTCTCTACAATAAAACCGGCACCTGTTCAATTTCATAAAGACAAAGGCGGAACAATAGTTTTTGGGGAATATCCCGAAGACTACCAAAAACTTTTGCAGTGCGAATTTGTACCTTATGCGCCTGAAAGGATAAGCAAATTTGGAAATAAAAAACGTATTATTCCCGCCAAAGAAGCACATTATGAATATATATACACACTATTGCCGCATTATCACATAGATAAACTATGGAGTACAGGACATGGCAGCGGAAGTGAAGCAGTAAAATCGATTGTTAAAAAGAGTCTGAATGACCCTGAAACAAACGGACGTGTAACGGTAGAGGCGACTTGCATTGACGGAAAAACAGCACCTGGGGGATTTTATTACAAACTGGGGTTTAGATTTGTTCAAAACGACCTTAATAAACTTTGCGAACAATGGCTCAATGACGGCGGGCAAAAAGAAGGTGCACCATTTGTTACCGGCATGATGTACCTGCCCAAAGAAAACATTCAACATTGCGTTGATTATAGGTATAAATAGTATATTAAAGGTAATAAAATAAAAATAACCAGCGAGGATTGCATTGCAATCCGAGTCGGTGAGAGCGGATTTTGGCAAGTACGCCGTGTCACGAAGTGACCCGCACGCCCTGTGTAAAAGTTCGACAAAGTGGGATTTGCGTATGCAAATCTTAACGTAGTACAAGAACTTTAAACTGCCAATAATCCGATAACTAAAAGCACAAAAAAAGAGATGACCTAAGTCATCTCTTTTTAAAAAATGGCTCCTCGGGTGGGACTCGAACCTACAACCCTTCGGTTAACAGCCGAATGCTCTGCCATTGAGCTACCGAGG
>CALUSA010000091.1 GCA_944323275.1 Candidatus Gastranaerophilales bacterium | reverse complement strand
ATTGTGACAATGAACACAAGAAGAATTGAAACGCTCAACTGTTCGATTAACACGGCTATCTCAAACGCTCAAACAATAGAAGAATTGGACGCCGTGGAAATTGACTATGAAACATCAATATCAGTTGATCAAGATACAGAAAGTGAGGATACAAATGAATAAAATAGCAGAAACAGTTTTAAAATATCTTAATCAGTCAAGTACATACAAAGGTTTGTTTTCTGTACTGGCAGCATTCGGAGTAGTGTTAAAGCCCGAACTTGCAGATGCAATAATAGCCTGTGCGCTGGGTGTTATAGGGTTAATCAACGTTATTGTTGATGAACATGAAGTTAAGCAGGATGCTAAAATCGAGGCAAAGTCATAATGTTTTCGGCTTTAATTACGGCTGTCAGTAGTATGCTTGCTAACTTTTTTGAATATAAAACAGCAGGTGTCGAAAATCAGGCACAAACCGATATTATAGAAGACAAAAAAGATTATAAAAAAGCTGCTGATATTGCTGAACAAATAATAGACATTGCTCAAAATTACAAGTCTGATATGACTTTTGCGCACAGGTTGAAATTTGTACATCTGGTAAATAATTTTAGAAAGCATAACTAAGGAGATATTGTGGAAGCATTTATTGAATATGCTCCTCTTGTGATTGTTTTAATTATGTTCTTTCTGCAATACAGAATTTTTGTTACGCCGGAACAAATTGTCAAAGTAAAATCCGAACTTATAGAATACGTAGCTGATCATTATGTGTCAGATAAAACTTACAGAGATAATCATACAAGTTTGGAAAATCGTATGGACAGTATTGATAAAAATGTCAATGACGTTAAAACGCTTTTGATTAGCATTGTTCAGTGGCACGGAAGCACAAATAATTAAACAATCGATAAATAAATGGAGTGACTATGAATAATTTATTTAAAACCGCCCTTCAATTTGTTCTCAAATGGGAGGGCGGATATGTTAATAACAAAGACGATAAAGGCGGTGCAACAAATTATGGAATTACACAAAACACATATAATAACTGGCTTACGGCACAGAACCTGCAGCCAAAAGATGTTAAATACATTACAGATTCTGAGGTTGAAAAAATATATTACAACAACTACTGGCTCAAGGCGGGCTGTGATAAGATGTCCCCGAAATTTGCGCTATTGGCTTTTGACACAGCTGTCAACATGGGTATAAGCCGTGTAAAACAGTTTATGAAAGCTGCACAATGGAAATATCCGGAAAAATTTATAGCTGCCCGCCGTGAGAAATACAAAGAGTTCTCTCAATATGGCAATCAAAAAATTTTTCTTAAAGGATGGCTAAACCGTCTTAATGCTTTAGAAAACGAAATAAATAATCTCGGATGAATATATATCTTGCCCCGTTTCTTTCTTTTTTGTTCAACGGGGCTTTTTTTTGCTTAAAAAAGCTTACAGTGTATTTAACGGTATGTCGAGTTCTCCATCAGTAAGTTTACGGATATTTTCCAGAATTTCGTACGGATAATATTCAAAACCGGTTATAGTTTTATCTTTACTGAGTTCTTCAACTTTTCTCAAATATTTTGGCAGATTTTGTTTAATTTCCGGATGCAATTTATACCAGAATTTGAGCGTTTTATCTTTCTGTGCTTTTTTACAGGCTTTGCACATAATTATTTTTCGACCCTTTTGCTGTGAGAGGGTATTAAAATCGCTGTTAGGTATTTTTACATCAAGGTCTTTTACTGTTGCTACGGAATTTTTAAAAATATCTTGAGAAAAAACTTTTATCGGATTGCCGATTTTTTCACAAACTGTCTTTTCAGGGAAAAGTATTACCTGAATGCCGTATAACTCTTTTATTTTTCTCATTAATTTTTGTGTAAGTAAATATTTACTGTTGTTTTTATCTTTGAGTTCGCCTATAGTTTCTTTCATGATTGTTTGATACCTGTAAAAGTCAAACTTTTTGTCTTTGTCCATGTCTAAAAACATGTTTTGTGTTCTTTCTATATAGGCATTTATCAAATTTTGATTGTATTCATCGTAATTATTTACATTTGCTGTAGCTGCAGCTACAGAAGCACAATTGAAAAGTTCTTCTTTTAACTGTTCATATTTATTCATCCGTAAAATATTTAATATGTCATTTTCGGTTGCACTTGGCAGTTTTAAAAGAAGTTCTTTAAATTCTTCTATAAACGGAATATACACGGGCTTTATAATATTTTTATTGTCATCAAAAATGCGTGCAATCTCGTACATGGAAGAAGTATTTTTTATTTTTTCAAATAAATCACACTTGTCTTCGTGGGTTATTGTTTCCTGACCGCAGGTGTAACACGGTATTCCGCTATGTGTTACCAGTTCAAAATTTACATCACGATTTTTAGTTACACCTGTAATATTAGAGAGTTGTTTTAGTAAAATATCATTGTCGTCAGGGTTGATTCTTTCATGTGAAGTATCCCTTACAAAATTTGCAAGGATAATAGGATAAGCTTTGTTGCTGTTTAATTTGCCGTTTATTGCCGCAAGTGCAAGCTCTTGCAGGTGTTTATAGTAATTGTGGACTTCTTCTGTGCTTTTTAGGTTATATAAGTTTTTTTGTTCCATACTGCAATGTTCGCAGTTAAGAATCATATTTAATATTGTGCCTTTTTGTGCATCTTTGTGATTGTGCACTTTATGAATATCTGATTTTGAATAGCTCAATATATTTCTCAGTACTGATTTTGTCTTTGAATCCTGCTGTGCAAGACCGGCAAGTCTTTTATGGAAAAGCAGCTCAAGGCGGCAATCTTTTTTTAATTGTCCTGCAATAGCTTGATAAATTTCATTCTTTTGCGGAGTTTGTAAAAGTTTTACAGTGTTGCGAAAAGATGTATTAAGATATTTGCAGAGTGCTTCTTTTGATTTGTTTTTAAACAGATAATTTATTTCTATCTGGCATTCTGACAAAAGTTTTTTATCGTTATAGACAAGCGGTGTAGAGGTCAGAATATTTAAAAATGTTTCATTTGTTTTTTCTACTGACGCAGCTGTCTTTTTAGAATAATTTTCCGCAAGAATATTTAAAAACGGTTCTATTTCCGGGCTTCTAAGTCTGTAAAACATTAATTTTGAATCTTTTACAAAACTTTTTAAGTCTGCAGGAATACTGTCTGAATATTTATCTAAAAAATTACAAAAATTTTCAGGGGTTTTTACTTCATCAGCCAGCTTCATCGCCTTTTGGAATTCCTGTTCCGACAGCATTTTTGTGCCGCATAACGGACAGTGAAGGTTATCCAGCGATTTAAGCTCGCCAATGAAGGCAATTGTATCAATGCCTTCGGTATTTATTGGCATATAGGCATACAGCGATTTACCATAGTCTTTATTTTGTATATTTTCTTTACTAACTTCTACACTACCTGAAAAATTATGATTAACCGATGTATTACCGTTGATTCTTTTGTTAAAATCATTCGGTATTCTCATAATTTCTTAAAAACATTTTGTTAAACAAAATTGCTATTTTTCTTTAATAAATTCAAAAATTTTTACATCTTTTATGTTTGAATTATATATTTTAACAAGTCTAAGATTGTTAGAGAACAGTGTTTCCAGGTTTTTTAGTATTTTGGTATATAAAAGTGCATAACGTGCCGCTTTTTCAACTTCTGTTAAGTTTTGTTTATCAATACTGACAATACCGTTTAACATAGGCACATATAGATTGTCAGAAATTATATAGATATTGTAATTCTCGACGAGATAAAGCTTTTGACCTTTTTTTAATTTGTTAATATAATTCGTTTTAAAATAATCTTCCAGTGCTTTGGGCGGCTGCGGATTCTCTAAAAATTTCTGCAATTTTAATGTGCTTTTGTCTTTACGCTTATATTCTTCCTGTGTAAGGTTAAAGGTTTCTTTCATTAAACGGGCATCGTTTGAAAGTAGTAATTCTTCGCTTCTGTAATCAATAACCTGCGCTTTGTCAAAATATTTGTACAAAAATCTGCCGAAATACGGCATAACAATCATATCGTCTTCACCTGCTCCTGCATGTTCTAAAACCTCTGCACTGTTGTAATGAAAAGAGGAATTTCTTTTCAGCGGAGAATCTTTATAAAACAAAAAGCTGAACAGTGATATCAAAACGAGTGATGTTGCTGCCGTGCAAAGCGTACCTTTTTTATTTATTGCTGAGATTCCGTAAGCAGGAAGAATCAGCAAACATAAATGGACAAGCATTGTATATCTCGTTAATAAAGGTATTATATGCATTTGTGCAAGTGTCATTAATATAGTAATAAATAATACACATACAAGTGTAATAAGTATTGCATTCATATTTTTGTCTTTGATTATTTTATAAGCACCGTAAACAACAATTGAAATAAATACTATGATATAAAATAAAACGCCCCCCAAACCGAGCATTTTAAACATTTCAACGGGATTGTAATTTACCGGATTGTTTGAAATATTAACAATTGCCGGTGTAAAAAAGTTTTGTATTATAGTAAACACAAAGCCAAAGTCAAAATGGAACAGGTCAAAAAGGGTGCAGATACTTTTGTTCAACCCCAGCATAGTTTTTACTTGAAAATAAAAATACGGCAGATATAAAACACCTGCTGCAATAAAAGAGTACAGATAATTTTTTAAATTTTCTTTTTTTCTTAATAAGATGAAGGCAAGACCAACTATAAACTCTGCGAATACAAAGAACACACCTGCATTAAAAGTGTATATAACAAGAGTATTCATCAGCAAAAGGTATAAAGCGTTTTTTATATTGAAATTTTTTGTTATTTTTAAGAAAAAATATACACTCAAAAGTCCGAGTAAAGGCAGCAAAGAGTAGAATTTAAGTTCCTGAGCATAGTATATTTCAAGTGAACTGAATGCAGTTAACACAGAAAATATTATTGCTGTTTTGTTATCAAAAAGTTTTTTACATAACAAATACCCGACAGGAATACTCAGAGTTGAGAAAATTACCGGAAGCATTATTAATATTTTATCAGCACTGCCGAAAATTTTTATCCAGAAATGGAGTATTATAAAAAACAACGGTGCATGCAAATCCGTTAAAAATACTGTTTTTAAAATTTCTATAATATTAGGTTTTAAAGCAATATCATAACAGTAAAGTTCATCTATCCACAGAGCGGAGTTATTTATATCCACCAGCCTTAAACCTAACGCCGCAATAGTGAGCACGGCTACGATTATTAATGTTTTTTTATCGATTTTCATAGGTTTAATTATAACAGAAATTGTATTTTAATAAAAAAGTTATAGTTGCCTGTTTTTATTTTGGCAGGAAGTTAAAACCACGCTTAGTATATAAGCGTGGTTTTTTTGTTTTTATCTTCTGTGGTTTCTTTCGTGATTGTTATGTCTGTTATAATTTTTTTTGAAATTACGTTTGTTGTTTTGTTTTTTATTTATTTTCTGCTGATTTTTGTTGAATTTTTTAATGTTCTTTTGATGTTGTTTTTGTGTTTTAAATTTTGCCTGCTGTTGTTTTTTTACAGTCTGATGTTTTTTGGTCGGAGCTTTTTTGATATGTTTTTGAGGGGCTTTTTTCTGTGGTGCTTTATGCTGTTTGTGCTGCATTTCTCTGTGTTGTCCGTCACGATGATGAGGGGCGGCAAAACATTGTGCACTCAAGCCCATTCCTGCAAACAAACAACCGATAATAAATAATGATAAAAATTTCTTTTTCATATACTCTCCTTTTTTCTACAAAATTTGACTTTCAATTGTAATAACGCTTAAAAGTTTTTCAGGTTCATTTTTTTGTAAAATTTTATTTAATAAACTTGTAATAACTTTAAACAAAAAGCCCTTAGTTAACTTAACTAAGGGCTTTTTTTATGTACAAATAAAAATTTTATTTGTTGTCTAAAGCGTCAACGCCGGGGAGTACTTTTCCTTCAATAAATTCAAGAGAAGCACCGCCGCCTGTTGATACGTGAGTAAAATCTTCTGCTTTGCAGAACTGTTTTGCTGCAGAAACAGAGTCACCGCCGCCGATAACAGAAACAGCACCGTTTTTGGTTGCAGCAACAATAGCTTCCAAAACAGCTTTTGTTCCGTTAGCAAAAGCAGGGTTTTCAAATGCACCGACAGGACCGTTCATAAGTATTGTTTTTGAGTTTTCAATAACTTCTGCGAATTTTTTAACTGATTCAGGACCTGCATCAACTCCTTCAAATCCGTCAGGAATTTCGTTGATAGAAGTGATTTTGTTAGTACCTTTACCTGAAAAATCGTCAGTAGCAAGTACATCTGTAGCCATAACTATTTTTACGCCTTTGTCTGCAGCTTTCTTTTCAATAGCTTTTGCTACATCCATCTGGTCATCTTCGCAGATAGAGTTGCCGATTTTACCGCCGTTAGCTTTTACAAATGTATAAGCCATACCGCCGCCTATTATCAGGTTGTCTACTTTGTCGATTAAGTTTTCCAAAACACCGATTTTAGAAGAAACTTTTGCACCGCCTACAACAGCAGTGAAAGGTCTTACAGGATTATCAAGTGCCTGTGACAGGCATCTGATTTCTTTTTCCATTAAAAGACCTGAAACAGCAGGTTTTAAAACTTTAGCAAGTTTTGCTGTTGAAGTATGGTTTCTGTGAGCTGCACCAAAAGCATCGTTTACATAAAAGTCACCGAGTTTAGCAAGTTCGTTTGCAAAAGTCATATCGTCATCTTTTGCTTCTTCGGCTTTGTAGAAACGGATGTTTTCCAACAATGCAACCTGTCCGTCTTTTAATGCTTCCAGTTCTTTGTCTGCGCCTTCACCGACAGGTGATTTTACAAACAATACGTCTTCGCCTAAAAGTTTAGACATATATTTTGCAACGGGTTCAAGTGAAAACTCTGCCGGTTTCCATTCGCCTTTTGGTCTGCCAAGGTGTGCCATAAGAATAATTCTTGCACCTTTATCTTTTAAAAATTGTAAAGTAGGCAATATAGCTCTGATTCTTGTGTCATCTGTTATATTTTTGTTTTCGTCCATAGGTACGTTAACATCAACACGTACGAGAGCTCTTTTCCCTTTAATGTCGCTTAAATCGTGAATTGATTTTTTCATAATACACCTCTTTTTTGTATCATCCGTACAGAAATATTTTCTTAAAAACATGA
>CALUSA010000090.1 GCA_944323275.1 Candidatus Gastranaerophilales bacterium | reverse complement strand
ATTTCAAGTGTTTGAACCAAACTGCTACCTCTCACAAACAAGACATTTAGTCTTGTTTGTTCGGCAGAGTATCCCGATTTTTGTATTCAAATTTCAAGTGTTTGAACCAAACTGCTACCTCTCACAAACAAGACATTTAGTCTTGTTTGTTCGGCAGAGTATCCCGACTTTTTGTATTCAAATTTCAAGTTACAAATTAATTCTAACATAAAATAATTATTTTCAACTGTTTAATTCTTTTAGAATAATTAATATATTGAAAAAAGTTCTGTTTTAATAACAGAACTTTTAATCTTTTTCTCTTCCCATATTATGTTTGACAATCCCCAATGCTAGTAGCCGTAAAAACCTTTAATTGACTATTGATTTTGTTTTGTTTCTTTTTCCTAATACAATTAGAAATCTTTTTCAAATTTTCCTTGATTTAATAATCCCCGGAAATCAGCCATCACCTCTTTCTCAATTCCCATTGAAATAATCATACTAGGATAATTTTTAATAAACAATATTTGTTTTGTAAAATAAGTTTTACAATTGACCATGCCCCCTAATACAAGTGGCTAAAAAATTTTTTACAAACTTAATATAATTTTTTTCTTGAAAAAATATTTTTTGTGTGCAAAATTTTTTGGAAAAATTTTAAAAATATTATTAGACTTAAAACCTTGTATCACAACCTTTTCTCGTGATTGCGTTTTTAAAAATAAATAACAAAAATTTTAAAAAATAAATTTTATTTTTTTTTATAATAAATAAATAGAACTAAAAATAAAAAATAAAAGATAAAAGATAAAAGATAAAAGCCGTGCCTCTGCCTATCGACTCATGTACAAAAATTTCACCTTATATTTATCTCCCTCTCAAAAGTTCTTCACCCAAAAGTTAAATCTTAGTGCTGCTTCATTCCTGATCTGACACGGTTCGATTGCTTTTGCCGAAAAATTTTGAGCAATCATAAATAAATATAAAACTACGTTTTTCCACATAAGCCTCACAGCAGGCTCTGCACCCCGCATAAGCGTTCGGGTCAAGAGATCCGCCAAGTCCCCGTGGAGCACGGCTATATTATAATAACTTAAAAACATTTGTTTCGCAATTGTTTATCTTTGCATATATGAAAAATTATATTTCATATTAGCCAGTTTTACATTCGGGTTTTCCATCCGACCTTTAAAAGAGAATTTGTTACCTTTAAAATCGCTTTCTCTTAAAAGTATCAGTCCGGCATTGCCAATGTTAATGTTGCCTTCAATTTGTTCTGTGTTGTTGTTATTAACTTTTTTAATTTCAAACTGGTTCGTTACTTTGTATTTGTCATAAGGCTTTAAAGCATCTACATATATAGTACCTTGCGCTAATCCGTTTGGCAGTCCTTGCAAACCTATTCTGTCTATAAACATTTCACCGACAGGACAATCTTCGGGCAAAGGTCCAAAACCTGTATTGTGTAAAATGCATATTGCATCTGTTTTATCATTGTATCTGTATAAAGTTAGTGCTTTATGATTATTGTCTAAGGGTTGGTCTTCCAGTTTTATTGTTGAACCGTTAACAAGTGCCGAGGCACCATCTTTTTTTCTTATTTTTGTTATATCATCGATATTTTTTTTATAGGTTTTTAAAAATGCATAGTTAGGATTGTTTAATCTGTCCCATCTGAGAGCATTTCTGTTTTCTTGTTCTTCGTTTTTGGCTTCATATTCCCAGCCTGTCATACCAAGTTCATCACCGGCATAGTTCGTTGGTGTACCGGGGAGTGCGTTCATCATAAACCAGATTGCTCTTTGTTTTTTAAGCGGATTTTCTAATATTCTAAATAAAATATCAGCTTTTAATTTATTAATAGTTTCTTCATTATTTTTATCATTTACAAAATTTTTGAAATCAGCATTAATTTCCGCAGCTTCTCTTACAATATCATCAATATTTATATCAAACGGACGTGAACCGTATTTTTCTGGATCAAAATGTTTTTCTTTTCCGTCAACATGATATATGCCATTTCTTAACCCGTGATTTGCCTGAATCAATGCCTCCTGATGATTTGCGGGAAGGTGTTTAAATTCATTTGATCTGCGCATACCTCGATACTCCAGAGTGTATTCGGCTTCTGCGGAACGATCAGATTTTAGTTTACTTGCATCTGTTGCTAACAAATGAAGTATTCTTGGCTTATCATGGTTGCCGACAAATCTGTGAGCGTAATTAATTGTATCAAGCGTACCTGTATCAAAATATCCTAACTCAGTATTTTTAGGATATACGTGTGTAAACAGTTTCTTTTCCATTTCTCCGGCAAGGTCATCTAGATGCGAGTCATCGCTGTAATCACCTCTGCCGAAAAATCTGAATAATGTGGAATAAAAGAAATCATAGTCAGAAGTTGCATCGAATTTTGTTCTTGAAGTAAATCCTGATAATACGCCAGCACCGAGGTCTGTTAATTCTCCGATTTTAAATGAATTCGGATTGTATTCATTTACACCTGTGTTAAATTTATTCCAGAATTTTTCAATTTCTCTTTCGTTATCTTTTTTGCTGAGGGTGCCGTCTTCGGCGTCATCATAATCAACATACCCTACATCTTTTGAAGCATCAATTCTCCAGTTCAAGCCTGCTTCTGTTTTTTCTATTACTAATCTTGCAACATCAAAAGATTTATTATCTATATGTGCCAATCTTTCGGATAAGCTGTTTAAAAACAATTCTTTTTTATCATTTGGAATGTTTTTTATACCGCTTTTGATTTTTTGCATTAAATATTGTGCTGTTGCTTCCGGTGAAGTTTCATATTGAAGATTTAAAGAATTTAAGTCAACTTTATTTAATTCTTTTGTGTCGTAAGAAAGCATATTGTCCTGATACTGAGGTTCAATTTCAGGCGCAAGTGCACTTGTCGTTAAAAATTTAACAATATCAGAAGCAATAAGAGAATAAACCTTTTTACCTTCTTCTGTCAGTTTATTATTTTCATCAAGGAATTTTTTCTCAGGTTTATTTTCGCTTTCTCTGCTTGCTTCTGCGTTAAATTTATTTTCTAATCTTTTAAGAATTTTTATTGCTTCCTGTGTATAATCCTGAGCAAACATTTGGTCGGCTTCTTTATATGTATCACGATATTTTTCTGGGATTTTGTTGTAATAATTATCACCCATTTGATACATTTCAAAACGTGATTTACCTACAGTGTCTTCTGTTACTGCAAGATTTTTAATATAAGGATAAGCAAAAACACTGACTAAATCCGGTGAAAATTCGATAGCTTCAAGCGGATAAGACATAACACCGTCTTCGATTGTTTCAGGAATTCTGACGGGTTTAAGCTGATAATTTTTACCTTCGCCAAAAATATCATCTGTCAAAATATTTTGCAGAGGCGAAACACCGTCTTCTTCTTCCAGAACTTTTTTAGCACCTTCAGGCAGTCTTTTTTCCGTAACCAAAGCTTCGATAGCCTGTTTGTATGTCATTCCGTCCGCAACTTTGTCGCCTATCTCTCTTGCTGTATATTCTGTGAGAAGTTTTGAAATTTCACCGGTCCAGAATTTACCTATCTGTACGGTATCATCCTGTACTTGATACGGTGCTGCTTTTACAATTGATTTTAAATCCTCGGGTAAATTTTGTTCATATAGTGAAGATTCCGGCATAATAAAACGTTTTTTGGAAATATCGCTGTTTCCTACCCACAAAGATATACCGCCGTCTTTGTTTGATTCAACAACTTCAAAACCTTTCCATCTTGTTAATGAATTTTTAAATTCCAAATCTTTGTTATAACGTTTTGCTTCTTTGTATTTTGCGTAGTTGTCAGCTACTTCACGGGGGGTTACTCTTGCATGGTACGCTTGCACAGAATCTCTGTAATTAGCAATTTCGTGATTGTCACCTGTGTCTTTGTTGTCGTAAACATCAAAAATAAAATTACCTGACATTTGCATTTCAGAAGCCAATCTGTCGTCGAATAATTGAATATATGTCGGTTTTGTCGGGTCAACAGGCGATCTTTTTATTTCTTTTTCAATATATTTGTCGCCGGATTTTTCAAATACAATTTTGTAAGGTCCGTTTACTATCTGGATGTGCGTGTGTTCGTTAACAGCAGGATTTTTAGAAAGTACACCGAATCTCGGAGCTATATTGTTCAAGTCTTTTGTTTCAAAGAAATGGACAAACGGGCTTTCGTACTGCCAGTTCATAATATCTTTTATGTGGATACCTTCAACACCTTCGTTAACAAATGCACCGTCCATTGTCCAGCGCATATCATTACGGAACATGTTCAACATAAGTTTTTTTAAATCTTTTATATCACCGAGATTGTTTGTAACCTGATACGGGTTAGTTGTCCAGTATCCCTGGCTGGATTTGTTATCCTGTCCTGTCACTGGGTTGCCTAAAACATCTGTAAAACCAACCTTAGCCAATTCAGGAATACGTTCATTAACAGAATTAATATTACCGCCTAAAACGTTAAAATGGTTTCTTTTTGTGTGAAGTCCTTTTTGATTTTTTATGTTAAAGGAATCAACAAAAACATGCTCCATTACCTTTGGTCTTGAGGGGTTTGTTCTGTTTAACGGTGTTGCAATTGTATATCCTCCGTCACCGGTCATGCTGTTGTCTTTAAAAAATTTGTTTGGATAAATTATCTTATATCCGAGAACGGAATCTTTTGTTAGGTTTAAGTCATCTGCGTATAATACAAGACTGTCAAATCCCTGAGGAAGATTTACTGTTTTTTTTGTGTGCTCTGCGTCTTTGTTAATACTATAATTGCCATCTTTGTCGTGTGTCATAATAACATATTCGAGTTGAACACCCGGAATTGCATTAGGGGTAAAAAATTTGTATATGTCGTTGCCGTAAACATCTTTGGTTAAAACATGACCTGAAAAATTTGGTTTTGATTTTTTATTTACAGGATTTGTTACATTCAACGGTTGAATTTTCACGATAATACCTCACAACACAATGACTATTTATATTAAGATTAAACAAAAATATTTTTGCTAATCATGGCTAAAAATATCAGATATTGTTACAATATCTTAAAATTAAAAAAGTCCTTTACGAGCAAGTATTATTGCAATAATACCGGCAAGGACAAGTGAAAAGAGCAGTATCCCCAAAAACGCATAATGCATGTGCGCCATCGGAACATTTACGTTCATTCCCCAAAAGCTGGCAACCATCGTCGGTATTGCCAGAATAATTGTTACGGAAGTCAAAAACTTCATAACAATGTTAAGGTTGTTGGAAATGATAGAGGCAAATGCGTCCATCATACTTTCCAAAATGTTTCTGTGCATTTCTACCATTTCAACAGCCTGTTTGTTCTCGATGATAACATCTTCCATCAAATCTTCAATTTCTTCGTTGTATTCCATAAAGTTTGCAAAACCCGGAAATTTTTTGAAACGGCTTAATTTTTCAAGAACCCTGCCATTGTCTTTGAGCGCAGTAGTAAAATATACCAGAGATTTTTGAACATCAAGAAGCTGAAACAGTGCTTTGTTTTTCATCGTTCTTTTCAGGTCAATTTCGATTTTGTCAGTATGGCGGTTAATATGTTCCAGATATCTCAAATAAAATTTTGTTGATCTGAAAAGAATCTGGAATAAAAATCTTGTTCTGTCCGCAGTGTTAAAAAGTTTTGAGGTATCCTGATTAAAGAAGGATATTATCCTGTTTTCTTTTAAAGAAACGGTAACAATATTGTTCGGCGTCATAATAACACCGAGCGGTAAAGTATCAAAGCTGTTTTCGTCTTCCATGACAGGTACATTTGTGATTATTAAAAGCTTGTCATCATCAAGCTCTATACGTGACCTTTCTTCCGAGTCCAGAGAATCTCTTAAAAAATCAGCTTCAATATTTAATGCATTGGCAACATCCTTAATTTCATCAGCAGTAGGCTTGATAAGGTTGAACCATGCTCCGTGTTCAAATTCGTCAATCGTAAGTTCTTTTAAGGTTTTGTCTTCCTGTGTTTTAAAAATTTGAAGCATACGACCCGCCAATACATCTATCTTAACAAAATTATTATACAACAAGCATAGCTATTTCATCAATTTTATTTTTTAGGCTTTTCTATCCAGACGTATGTTTTGTCTTGATAAAACGCAAACGGATTTGACGCATAGCTGTTTTGTTTTTGTGCTGTTTTATATTTTGCGTCTATTTCTTCTATTTTTTGTTTTAGACTTTCAAATAAATTTTTTATATCCATATCTTTTTCACACATTCTTTCACTCTAATCATTGCAGATTTTTGTTTATAATTAATTGCGCTAAAGTTTAATCTTGCATTACCTGATTGAGGGAATTTTTGTATAATAAATTGTATGGAAAAGTCTAAAAAAAGAATTTTAATAGCAGAAGATAGTAATGAATGGCAGAGATTTCATTCTTCATTGCTTAAAAATTATGATAAATACGACGTTGATTTTGTTATTTGTGATTGCGCAAAAGATGCTTTGACTCTTGTGCAGGAATCGTTAAAAGCTCCTTATGACATAATTCTTACGGATTTGCAGATGGAAACTGATTTTTTGCCTGATTTTGCAGGAGAGTGGCTTGTTAAACAAATTAAAACTTTTAAAGATTACGCCAAAACACCTGTTGTAATAATTTCCGCAACTTATAATATAGCTTTTGTTGCTCACACCCTCGGGGTAAAATACCTGTCTAAACGAACCCTTGTTAATAATCCGGATACTTATTATTTTATGCTTGATGAAAATTTGGCGTAGCATAGAATTGAATTGTTTATGTTTTAAAATTTTAAATCAATTGTCCTTCAATCGTAGGTCGGATTCACCAACTCGCCAAGCTTTCAGACATTTTTTACCCCTCAAAAAACAACAAATTTTTTCCACAAATGTAACAAATTATTAAAATTTCTCAAAAAAATGTTTAGAAAACACAAAAAATGGGAATTCAAAATATAGAAGGATATTAAGTAAAAGGTCGGTAAAATGTCAATGAAACATTATAACAATAAAAACTTAAACCCCTTGTCCCGCAAGGCTTTGAGAGCTTCGGGGGGGGGGCTGAACCGCAAAAAATCAATGATTTAGGGGTATATAACATTGAACAATTCATCGCACCACAAAAACAAATACGTCTAACGCAGTTAGACAAGATG
>CALUSA010000089.1 GCA_944323275.1 Candidatus Gastranaerophilales bacterium | reverse complement strand
TTTTTAAAGACAGAGCCGACTTTTTAGCCAGCCCTGTCTGTGATAAACCGAGTTTTTCTCTTGTTTGAGAAACAAATTGCGCTAATGCTATTTCTGTTTGTTCTTCTGACATTGATTTTACACCTTCAGCATATCGCCCTTTGAAGAAGAAGCACCTGATTTTTTACCGTCTTTGTGCTCTCTCCACCAGTCAAGCAGTGTAGAAGCAAAGAAAATACTTGAATAAGTACCGATTGCAATACCCACAATCATTGCTAGTACAAATTCTTTTGTAGTTTCACCGCCGAAGAAATACAACGCAAGCAGTGTAATCAAAGTCGTCAAGGAAGTGTTGATACTTCTTGCAAGAGTCTGGTTTACACTTGCGTTAACTATTTCAGGGAAGGAAGCTTTCTTTGCCAGAAATCTTGAGTTTTCTCTGATTCTGTCAAATACAACAATGGTATCGTGGTTTGAAAAACCTATAACTGTCAATACCGCTGTGATAAACAGTGCGTCTATGTGTACATCAAAGAATATACCTAAGATGGCAAAAAATCCGAGTACAAAAAACGCATCATGCGCCAGTGATATCAATGCGATAACCGCATAGTCAACCTGAAATCTGAAAGACAGATAAACAACAATCCCCAAAAACGCCAGTGCAAGTGCGTACATAGAATTTATAAACAACTCTTTACCTAAAGAAGGTCCGATTGAACTTACCTGCACAAGTTCGGCTTCCGGATAATCAGCTTTTACAACATCTGCGATTTTTTGTTCCGACAATTTGTCGTTGCTTTTGAATGCTGTTTTTACTGATATTACCGTAGTCGGTTTTATATTTTCTGCTTTAGAAATCGTATTGTTTGATTTTAAAACCTGAATAACAGGGTTTTCTATACCTGCTTTGTTTAACTTGTTTCTCAAGACTTCAACTTCGTCGTTAGAAACATCTTTTGATACCGAGTACTGTGTGATTGTACCGCCGGTAAAATCAATGCCGACTTTAACGGGCAAATGCTGCGGCGAGTTCACTACCAGATACCCCATAGCGATAATACCGGGGACGATTAAAAGCAATGACAGCCCGAACCAGACCCATCTGTATTTTACGACATCAATCCATTTATGTTGATGTAAAACTGTTTCACTCATTATAATTTCTCCTTAGATTAAATCCGTTAATTAGTCTAAAATACCGAATTTAGCTTTTTCTTTCTTAGTTTCCGTAGCTTCGTATGCTTTTCCTATTTCAGACTGCTTAATTCCAAACCAGCCCGGATGTTTTAATTGACCGGCACCGAATAACAGGTGCATAAAGTTTTTGGTTACGGTGATAGCCGTAAACATACTGATTAAAACACCTATGATAAGCGTTAAAGCAAAACCTTTAACAATGCTTGTCCCTAAGAAATACAAGATTACACAGGTAATGATGGTGGTCATGTTAGAGTCAAAAATACTTGTAAACGCTCTGTCAAAACCTGCATTAATTGCAGTAAACAATGTTCTGCCCGCTTTTAATTCTTCTTTTGTTCTCTCAAAGATAAGAATGTTAGCATCAACCGCCATACCGATACTCAAAATGAAACCTGCAATACCGGCAAGCGTCAAGGTAACGGGAACAATCTTGAACACCGCAAACACAAGCAATGAATAAATAATCAAAGCAATATCAGCAACAAAGCCCGGCAAGCGGTAGTATAACAGCATAAATATCATAACAAGCCCGATACCGACTATACCGGCTGTTTTACTTTTTGCAATACTGTCGGCACCTAATGTCGGACCTACCAAACTTTCTTCTATAATTTTTGCCGGAACAGGCAGGGCACCTGCGTTAAGCAAGTCAACCATTTTCTTTGCTTCTTCATAAGCAAAACCGCCGTCGCCGCCTGAAATCTGAGCATGCCCGCCTAAGATAGGCTCTTGTATAACCGGCGCAGACTGCAATTCGCCGTTAAAAAATATTGCCATCGGTTTTCCGACAAGCTGTTGAGTCAGTTCGCCGAATTTTTTTGTACCTTTATCATTAAACTCAAGAGCAACAACCCACTGTCCGCCTGGGTTTGTAGATATCAACGCTTTTCTTACGTCTTTACCAGTCAAACCTGTAGGCAGCCAGCCAGTAGCCCCATACTGGTTATCTAACGGTTTTTTAAATTCAAGTTCGGCTGTTTCGCCTAAAAACTCTTTTGCTTTTGCCGGATCAGAAATATTAGGAATTTCTACCAGCAAACGTTTTTCTCCGTTCTGTTGAACAACTGTTTCCGCAACACCGAGAGCATTTACCCTGTTTTCGATAGCAAATTGCAAACTGCTCATCATATCAGGTGTAATTTTTGCAATAGTGTCGGTAGTTTGTGCTTCCAGCACCAGTCTTGAACCGCCTACAAGGTCTAAGCCGAGTTTTGTAGGCTTTTTGATGATTACAACGGCTGCTGCGATAGCAAGAGCTATAATCAACCAAAACATCAATAATTTCTTGTTTTTCATTTTTAGCCTCTCTATACCCCTAATTTATTGTCTATAAATTAACAAGTTGATATTATAAATTAACTTTATCATTGTAACAAAAAAACAAATGATAGTACCAAAATTTATACAAATTTAGCCTTACAGGCGTAATTCTTATTAATATTTGTTACAAATACACTCATTTTATATAAACTTTATACAAATTATGTCGATATAACATAATATGAAAATCAAAAATATTAAAGAAACTTTATATTTAACAAATACTGAAACGCCTGCTTCAAATTCAGACATTAAAAGCAAGCGGATGTTTGGTGCAGAATTTAACGAGGACGACGGAATCCAGGTAGAAAAACAAGAACCCCAAACCGCCGGTACCTCAAAAACATATACAAAAAAAACTCAAGACGAAGCCGGCAACGATGTAATATTAACCTATCGAAGCAAAGATAACGCACTTATTTCAAGAAAAACAATTTATTCTTACGGTGATACCAGAACAGAATATATAAAGCCCGGCACAAATATCGTAGAAAGAGCCGAAGAAAAAAACGAGCACGGTGTTGTAATTTTAGAAGAAGAATATTATTCTCGGGCTCCTTTCGGCAAAAAAGAATCAAGGGAGTTTGACAGAAACAGCGCAGAACTTGCAAGTGTTTCGCTTTACAAAAACGGCGAAGACGAAGCTTATTTCAAAACCTCTTATGACAACGGATACAAAACAGAAATGACTCTTTTAGACGGAGAACCTGAGGAAACAACGGTTTACAGACCCGACGGTTCTATGGAACAGCATATTAAACCGATTATGACAAATTCAGGAAAACAATACCAAGAAACGGTTTATCGTAAAGACGGTACAGTTTTTTCTCAAAGTCTTTATAATGAGCCATACGGCATCATTTCTTTGGAAGAAAAGAGTTATGGTTTTGACGGAAAAACAGTTATTGCCAAAAAATATATCGGTGAAGACTCACAGACATATATGGAAAACTATAACGATGACGGTTCCGTACGGGTACGGGAGATATACGAAACACCCGGCAGCCGTATGAAAGAACGAACGGTCTATGACAAAAACGGTGAAGTCTTTCTCCACACAGAATACGGTTCTGACGGAGAAATTACAAAATATTACAAAAATCCGGATTCCGTTGCAAACAAACCTTTCCAGGAAAAACTTTTGAACGGACAAATAGATACATCTTTTAAACAGGGGAAAGCAGGCACCTGCTATATTGCATCTGCAATAAGAAGTCTGATATTAACAGACAAAGGTAAAGAAATTTTAAACAACTCTATTAAATATGATGATACAAATGATACCTCTACTATTTCCTTCAAAGGTGTGGATAAAGAATACACGTTTACAAAAGAAGAAATAGCCGAAGCAATGGGCAGGCTCGGTACTGGCGACCCCGATTTTACGGCGTTTTTGCTGGGCTATGAACAATACAGAACAGAAGAATTACACCAGACAGTAGACGGCGGCTCTGCTATTGAAGTTATGAAGGTATTAATCGGCAAAGAGTGCGATTCTAATATTATATTCGGTTCACTTGGTTACAGCCTTACAGATGAGCTGTTAGATTCAATACAACAAAAAATGGCAGACAAAGACATGATGGTAACAGTCGGAACCCCGCCAAGAGATGTTAATACTGAATTTAGTGAGAAAGATAACCAAATGGGACTTGCAAACTCTCATGCTTACTGTGTAAAACAGATTACCGGCGACTCTGTAATATTAATAGAGCCGAATACAGACAAAGAAATTACACTTTCAAGAGAAATGTTCCTTGAAAAATTCCTGTCCTGTTTTACTGCGGTACTGGAATAATCAGTTCTTGTATTTTTATGGTTCAACTTATTTGACGAGTTCCTTAACAAAATTCGGCAGAGCAAAACGTGCCAGATGATATTCTTTGTTATAAATTTTACACTGTTTAGCAATTTTTTCAGCACGTGCTTCGTCAATATAACTTAACGGCTTAACAGTTTCCGAACAGAAACACCAGCTCCAGTATCCGCCCGGATATGACGGGATAGGACCGGTGTATGTATCAACTATCGGGAACACTTTTCTTAAAAGCGGATACATTTTTTTCATTTCATTTTGATTAATAAACGGCGACTCTGATTGAGCTGACATGATGCCGCCTTCTTTAAGAGCCTCTTTTACGTTTGTATAAAATTCTTCTGTAAACAAACCTTCACCCGGTCCCATCGGGTCTGTCGAATCTATCAAAATAACGTCGTACTGTGCCTTTTTATCTTTAATAAACTCAATAGCGTCTTCTATTCTTACCTCGACTTTAGGGTTATCAAGCTCACAGCCGATTGTCGGCAAATATTTTTTGCAAGCGTCAACAACCATTTTATCAATCTCGCATAATACAACTTTTTTAACAGTGTCATGTTTTAAGACTTCTCTGATTGTTCCGCCGTCGCCGCCGCCTATAACCAGAACAGATTCCGGATTTTTATGATTTATCATCGGTATATGGGAAATCATTTCATGATAATAAAATTCATCACGCTCCGTGGTCATCATAAGACCGTCTAAAGTAAGAACTCTGCCCATAGATTCGGTATCAAAAATATCAACTTTTTGAAACTCCGATTGACCGCTGAATAAAGTTTCTTTTACTGTCATACAGCAGCCGAAACCGTCTTTACTGAGTTCACAATATTTCATATCAAGCATAATCTTCCCCTTTATTTACTAACAGTGTTTAAAATTATAACACAACAAAAAAATAAAGCGGGTATTTTAATTTAAGCGGATTTTAAAAGTTTAAAACGTCTTTTTATTATCAAACGTTTATCGTTAAAAAAGTCATTTTTATCAAGATAAATATTTATAAAACCGTCCATGCCGGACACCAAAAATTGCAGAAAAACAGGAATTTCCGTATTAAAAAAAGAAATTTTGGTTTTGCGTTTCTCTTTCCAGAGTTCGACAAACGTATAGAAATAACAATCAACATGCCGGACGCCGTGCATGTTAATACCAAGCCGCTTTATTTTCGGCTTTTCTTTCAATATTTTAACTAAATTGAGCACATCGGATTGTGATATTGTATTTTGACATACATCAACAATGCAGATATTGCCGATATCCCTGATTTCCATTTGCTTCCTTAGCAATTTAAGTAAATATGTTATCCCTAACATCTATATAATAACAACCTGAGTGGGATATATAACTGCCTGAAGGTAGGAGAAAGCTCAAACTTTAGTCTGAAATATTAATACCGTTTTCATCATACATGCCTGCACGGAAATTCTTTATGTCCGTAATTTCTTTTAAATACTCATCGCCGAGCAGTGTTCTTGCATTTTCCATAAGAGAAATAAGAGCCTCGCTGATATTTTTGCTGTTCATTTTAACCATATCCTGCGCCATTTGGGTATTTGAAAGAGCAAGTCTTGTTGTATCTCTGAACCCGCTTGACGCAAGTTTTACTGCAAGTGTATCAGGCATGGCTGTCTTTACAATAGCCTGCGCTACCAGCATTGGCATGTGGCTTATAAGAGCAACCGCTTTATCATGTTCTTCTGCATCCGCAGTGATTGTTTTGGCACCCGTTTTTTCAATAATTTTAACAAGGCGTTCAATTTGAGTTTGCTCCGTCCCGTCCGGCGGAGTTATAACCCATTTTGCACCTTTAAACAAATCCGCAAAAGACGCATCAAAACCGCTGTGCTCAGTGCCTGCCATAGGATGGGTGCCGATAAAAACATAAGGTCGTTTTTTTTGCATAACAAAACTTTTAAGACTGCAAACATCGGCAACGATTGTATCTTTATCCGCAATATTTTCCAGAAAATCCAAAATTTCCAGCGTTTTTGACATCGGCGAACACACAAATATCACATTACACCCCTGAAGCGTTGACATGTCATCACTGACATAAGGCGTATATGCTTTTGCAGCCTGTACAGCCTGTTTATTTCTTGTTACAGCACAAATTTCATACCCTGCAGCACTCAAGGATTTTAGTATTGAACCGCCGATTAGCCCCAGCGAAATTATGCCTATTTTTTCAGTCATATTAAATACTCCGTTATTAAAAAATTATATCACGGTTATCAGCCGTAGTCTTTTGTTTGAATTGAGTTTAGTGCTCAACAAAAGATATTTCAAACCGCTTTTCAAATCCATGTTTAAAGCAGCGGCATAGTTTTTCGATACTGATATCAGGCAAAATATCTTTTAAAACCGCAATCTTATTTTCAGCCGGTTTTTCGTAAAAAATATTTTCAATAACCTCTGCGTCATAATCAAACATAATTGAGCCGTGCTGCAATATGTACCCCTGTTTTCTAAACTGCGCAGAGCCGATAATTTTTTTCTCCCGATAGCACAAATCAGCACCGGTAGACAAAGACATACAGTACTCAAATTTTGTTTTTGCTCTTGAAGCTTCCGGGAAATCCGCATTTATCCCGAGTTCCTTAAGCCCGAGCACAAGGGCGGAAGAAATTTCTTTGTAAGAGAGTATAACGCTTTCGCCATTTTTTAAAAAATGAACAGGGCAGATAAAAGAATAGGTAAGCTCTCTGTCATGCAGCAGTGCACGTCCGCCTGTAAGACGTCTTACAATATCAATATTATTTTGTTTGCAAAATTCTTTATTTATATGACTGTCCTTCTGATTACGCCCCAAAGAAACACACGCAGGCTTCCAACCGTAAAAACGAAGCACGGGAACCTCAACAGAATTGTTAATAGACTGCTGCAAAAGACTTTCGTCTTTGTCCATGTTGTATTTTCCGCCATTCACACCATACGGAATAAAATAACCCGTCTTTGCCATAACCGCCTTACATAATCTGTTTTATTGCCTTTGGAATATAATCTATCTGGTCAGTAGCAAGCACACAGTACTTTGTAAATGTTTCTGAGGCAATTTCACCGCAGAGCCCGTGCAAATATACGCCCAGTATTGCAGCCTTCACTATGTCTAAGCCCTGTGCTGCAAGCCCCGCAATCATGCCTGTCAAAACATCACCGCTGCCGGCTTTTGCAAGAGCACTGTTACCTGTCGTATTAATAAAAATTTCGCCGTCTGCAGCGGCAATAACTGTTTTATGTCCCTTCAACACAACACAGCAGCCGAATTTTTGTGCTGTTTGCTTTGCATAACAAACACGCTCTGCCTGTATTTGTTCCACAGGCACTTTAATAAGCCTTGATAACTCCACAGGGTGAGGAGTTATAACAGAATTTTCCGGCAGGCTGTCTGTTTGTTCAATTCCTTTTTGCGCAATTATATTCAG
>CALUSA010000088.1 GCA_944323275.1 Candidatus Gastranaerophilales bacterium | reverse complement strand
GAAGCACGCCGCCAGCGTTCGTCCTGAGCCAGGATCAAACTCTCCGTTGTCAGAAAGTTTATGTCCATCGGAAGCTTTCGCTTCCTGCTCGACTTTGCTTTAAATCGTGTCCGTTAATTTTATTTGTTAATGAATCAACAGGTATTAATCGTTTTTAGCTATTCTATTTTCAAAGTTCAATCTGAGGTTTACTCAGAACCAAATAAATCTTTTCCAATCAAAATTGTCCAGATTTTATTTGGTGAAAACTTTCTTGGAGTTTGTTTTCACCTTACTTAGAAGGCATTCCCAACTCATCCTTTTGACGTTACCTCATCATAACACTTCAAATTTGGTTGTCAAGTAGTTTTTTTAAATGTTATTAATTTAATTTTCAGCTTTTTAATTTATCAAACCATTCCAAACAAGAATAAGTTTTAAATCTTTTAGATGAGCAACTTAGAAAGTAAATTTTGAAACCCTTGGGTTTATCTTTCTTTTGTCACTTCCGAACTTGCCCTTAATGATAATCTTTGGGGGTTTGTTCTCCGTGGCCCGCTGACCACTCTATTAATGTATCCTAAAGAAATTTTTATTTCAAGCGTTTTATTTAAAAAATTTTTTAATTTTTAGAGTTTTTTTCAAACCATTGATTTAACAGGGTTTTTCAGGTTTACATTTCTTTATAATATATTTTTTTATAAAAATTTTTCATAATTTTCATGTAAATTACGCATGTTAGATGAGGTATCATGACATGCTATTTTATAAAATAAACATGTATCTATATATAAAAGGAGAAATAATTCATGAATTTGAACAAAAATATACTAAGTGCACTTTTAGCAGGAACATTAATATTAAGCTCAGCAAGTTTTTCAATGAAAGCATGTGCAAAAGACATGCCTTACGAGCCTGTTTTTGAAAATGTTCCTATTACAGAGTCTATCAACACTGCGGCTAAGACAGAAATAGCACAGCCGAAAACTTCTTCAATGACACCTGTCACACACATTGCCGCAACAACTACAAGTACACCTGCGGCAGCTGCATCTTCACCGGAAGATCACAGTTTGCAAAGTGCTTTGCTGCAATTAGACAGTGCCCAAACAGAATTGAGAAACCAGCTTATCCAGTATAAAAATGAATATGCTACACTTGACAGCCAGTACCAGAATTTAGCAAGACAGAGATCTGACAAGAACAAACAGATAAAAGAAACTGAAAAGAAAATCAAAAATCTTGAATCAACAAAAGAAAAAATCAGAAAGAATATGGATTAACCCGAATTAATAATCTGCATTCGTTATATAAATAAAAAGGCATGCCGGATAAAGCATGCCTTTATTATTTACGATTTTAAACTAAACTGTTTCCTAAATATAAACGCCTGTAATAAATAATTATAATTTACTTGCGTATGTTCTGAGATTATCCCAGGATTTATCCGCCCAATCCAATGCTTCCTCAATTTTACCGGCTATTTTACTATCCGCCAGTTTTTGTTGTACATCCTGAGGAATCATTTTGTGCAATTTCGCCGGATTATCGGATTTTGCAGCAATATTTATTGCATCATCCACTTTTACTTTTAATTTCATTGGTTTTAACAGATTTGAAGTATTTGCAAGCACTACCTGAACATCGTCCATTTCAATATTTTTGCCAAGATCAATAAAACCGTTTGATGTCAAAATTTCTTCACCTTCAGGTTTGCTGTTTAAACGATATTTAACAACCATGTTGCTATTAGCCGGGTTTTGAACGGATAGTGCTCCGGATAACATGGATTTTTTACCGTCTTTAAGATTAAATAACGCTATGTTGTAGTTTGATTTTGCTTTATATGCAATATCTAATGTAGGCTGTTTCATAGGATTCAAAACAGCTAAAAGCGAGGGATTAGTTTTAGCTAAAGTTTTTAACTGATAACCGTTGAGTGACATAACACCTTTGGAACCGCTACTGTATTTAATAAAATTACACACTTGAGATACAAATGACATATATTATATTCCTTTCCTACTTGTCAACCTTTGTAATCAGAACTTCCACTTACAAGTAAATAAAAACACAAAAGATATACTTATTGCCCACATCACATCACATCACATCACATCACATCACATCACATCACATCGAGCATTATAAAAGGATTTTAAGCACATCAAAGCTCATGTTTACATTTATTAATATTATTTTTTTAACAGCTGTGACAATCTGTTTAGCCATGCCTGATTTATGTTGACATTGTTATTTGCACCGTTTGCGCCGGAGCCGGTACGTCCGAAATCAGCAACTGTTACGGCATAAGTCGCATTAAAAAATTCTTCTCTTGTCATAGACAACTCTTTGCCTGAATTCCACGGATTAACAAAATATATTTTATCTCCCTCGACTCTCGTTACTGTCAGAGCGTGACGACCATCACGACCGCCGTCTTTTACTTTTAAAGAAAATGTTACGGCATACCTGCCCGGTTCTTTTTGGATTTTGTCCAAAAAGCGTTCGGTATCTCTTTTAGAGAGTGCTTCTTCCGTAACATAAATCGGAGCTTTTATATCTTCTCGGTCAACAGCCTCAACCCTGCTCGGTGAAATAGAATATTGTTTAGATTTTTTACCCGTTAATATAAATATGGCATCTCTGCTCTGACCTCCGTCCAAGAGATTGTCCATAGTGGCATTACCGGCAGTTTGACCTGCTACGCCTTGAACATTTGGCAGACCGTTTGCTCTGTTTGTTTTCAAAACTTCTTCCCTATACTTTTCAAACGCAAGCTCATAAAGCAGGACATCGACATCTCCTTTGGAATATTCACGGCTGACTCGTGCCTTCATGACATCATATTTGGATATTGTATAACGCCCTGATATATAACACGTTTTGCCGTCACGTGCATAGTTGTTTTTGACGGCAACGGCTCCGGGCAAAGTTATTACATAATTACCCTGATTATCCTGTTTTATGTTTTCCTTCAAAATTCTTGCACCTGCTTTTGTTTGTGAAATTGAAGACAGAGAAGCAAGAAGGTAACAGTCGCCTCGTCCTTGACGGTAAAGTCCGATTTCTCCGTCACTTTGCGAACGATTATAATTATTAAACATCTGTTGCGTTAAGCCTTCTATTTTTGTACCTGAGCCGACATTTGTGCCTGAATTAAGATAATACAAAATCGACATTTCAGTATTAGCAACCATTATTCTCTCTCCTAATTATCAGTTTATGCTATATATATAAAGCATATCTTTGAAGCAAAATTGCCTTATTTCACAATTATTAACATAATTATTTTGCAATATTCATGCCGGACTAAAAGCCAAAGCCGCCATTCTTTTATTATCATCTCTATATTTTCTTAAAAAGAGCACGTATGATATACCCAACCCGCATCTCTGCATTATGACAATAAAAATTTGCACACAAAAAACGGGTCAAATAACATGTATCCGACCCGATTTTTTATTTTTTTATTTTTTTATTTATAATTAAAATTTTACCTCCGGTGCTTTCTTTTCCGCTTCCGGTGTTTCAAAGTATTCTCTGGATTTTATACCTGACATTGCCGCAACTATTGAAGTCGGAAAAGTTCTTACGGTTGCATTTATTTGTTTTACGCTTTCGTTATAATCTTTTCTTGCTACGGCAAGTCTGTTTTCCGTTCCTGCAAGTTCATCCTGCAAATTTATAAACTGTTTATCGGCTTTTAAATCCGGATATCTTTCAACGACAAGAAGCAGTCTTGATAAAGCGTTAGAAAGGTCGCTGTTGCTTTGTTCAATAGCTTTCATGTCATTTTTATTCATTGCACCGCCGAGTTTTGCACGGGATTCTGCAATTTCCGTAAACAGTGATTTTTCGTGTGCAGCATAGCCTTTGACGGTAGCGACGAGATTGGGGATAAGGTCATTTCTTCTTTTCAACTGGTTATCAACCTGCGCCCACTGAGCATTAACGTTTTCATCCATTAATTGAAGTTTGTTATAAACTCCGATAAACGAGCCGGCTACCATCACAACCAGCAGCAGTATTACGCCTAATACAATCCATACATTTTTTTTCATATTATCTCCTTTCTTCATATAGTCAACTGACTCCGACTACCCGTTGAACCTGTGCAATAAACAAGTCCATTATTTAAACAACAAGTCCGGCACAGCCAACAAGTGCATGTGGTCTTGTCCGTAAATGTTAGACACGAGTGTCGCCAGCTGCCTCTCATAAACACGCCCGCAGCGTATTTACCCGGCTACAAACGAGGCTCCACTCAGACATTTTACATGTTATTTATATATTCCAAAAGTTTGTCCATTTGGACTATGGCTTCGTCTGCAATTTTATATGTTTCCGTTTTAGAAAACTTGCAGTGGTTTTCTTTGACACACAATAGTTTTTCATAAAAAATTTTATCTAAGTCAATGATTTCAACTATTTTATTCAGGTTGTCAAAAGCTGATTTAGAAACTTCGATATCATTTAATCTTAAAATCGCTTTAAATATAGCGTTTAGCGTTTTTGTTACTACAAGAAGCGACTCATTCAACGCTTTATAATCACCGGAAAACAAAAGGTACTGTTTTCTGAAACGCATTAAAAGATTTTTCATCTCTGATTCGCATTGCAGCCTCAAATCCTCTTTTTTAACGGTTAAATTATTTATAAGATTTTCACCGTATATAATATTATAATTTTCTTTTATATCAGAATATTCCATGGCGTACACATCAACGGAATTAAACCATTCCCGCTCGCCCATAAATATCGGAAGCGGATTTTTTTCTTTATCAAACATACAACAGGAACCCATCCATTTTTTTACGGGTTTTGCACATTTTCTTAAGTCATCTCCGGTAATATTTTCGGCAATAACCATAATATCCGTATCACCGGCAGTTTGCTGCGCATTAGCATTTGCTTTTGAGCCATAAATAAAAATACTTTTCAGTCTTTCACCAAAAATTTTTTTTATGTCATGTGTAAAATCATCTAATTTTTGCATTAATAAAAATCTCCTGAATAAAAGTTAAATTACCAGCTTCCTGACGCACCGCCGCCGCCGAAGCCACCGCCACCGCCAAAACCTCCAAAGCTTCCGCCGCCATAGCCCGAGCTTCTGTATCCGCCATAGTAAAAAGGAACAGGTATGATACCGAATCTTAACATCAAAAAGATTATCACCAGTAAAATAAACCAGAAGTCATCATACTTACTGTTTGCCGGAGCTTTAGGAATATTGCCTGTGGTGCTGAGTGTATAGCCTTCTGCCTTTGCAATTGTGTCAGCAAGGGTGTAAGTTCCACGCCAGATGCCGCTTTGATAGTCCCCTTTTTTAAAATATGGCAGCATGTCTTCATCACGGATTCTGCCGGCTCTGCCGTCTGTTATTAAGCCTTCCAATCCATAGCCGATTTCTATTCTCATTTTGCGTTCATTCGGGGCAACCAGCACAACGGCACCGTTATCTTTGCCTTTTTTGCCGAGTTTATATTTTCTTCCTATGTTCAAAGCTGTTTCTTCAACACTTCGACCGTCCAGTGAATTCACCGTAACTACAACTATGTCCGTGCCCGTCTTTTTTTGCAAATCCCACAGAAATCTATTTATTGAATCTTCCGCTTCTTCATCCAAAATATTTGCATTATCCGCAATAAACGCATTAAAATTATACTTAGAATCCGCTAATACCGGACAAATCGTTAAAAAGACCAGAAAAATCAATAATATAATTCTTTTAAACATAAAAAGATTATAATACATTTTTCATTAAATACAATAATCAATGGTATAATAATTGTGTAAAAAACTGAACGGACACGCTATTGAATAACAAATACCAGAAAAGAATACTGTTTATAGGCATGCCGGATATGGCATTAGTTTGTCTGTCTGGTTTGGTTTCCCGTGGTTTCAACATTGTCGGAGTTGTTCCGCCTCATCGTCGGGAAGGTACATTTGAACTCATGTGCAGTTTTGCAAACAGTTTAAAGCTGCCTTTAATATTTTACAAAGACCGTTTGGACGAAGTTGACTTTATCCATGCAATAAGACAGCTTAACGCAGATATTGCAGTGGTTTGTTCATACAACAAAAAATTTCCGCCTGAACTTTTGAGGACAACTAAAGACGGTTTTGTAAACTGTCATCCCTCGCTTTTGCCGGAATACAGAGGAGCAAATCCCTACAGCAACGTTCTTATAAATGATGAAAAAGAAACGGGAATAACCCTGCATTTTATGGATGAAAATTTTGACACAGGCAATATAATTGCGCAGCAAAAAGTTCCTATAGAAAAAAATGAAACTATGGGGACACTGTTCAACAGAATGAATTACCTTTGCGCTGATTTGCTTGCGGAATTTTTAGAGCAGTATGAAAATAATTCCAACATAATTTCTCTGCCGCAGCCGCAGGGTGAATTCAAAAAAGCACCGTCTATTGATTCCAAAAACTTACGCAATTACATTGACTGGAGCAAAGACGCACATTATATCGAACGTTTCATCAGGGCATTGAACCCGTTTATCGTTGCCATGACAAGTTTTAGAGGGGTTTTTGTAAAAATTTATACAGCCGAAGCTGTTGACAAAAAAGTTAAAGAAGAACCGGGAACCATTTGCAGAATAAAAGACGATATTGGCATTGCAACAGGTAACGGCATTTTGTATATAAAATCATTACAGTTCGGGTCATATATGATAGCGGATTCAAAAAGCTTTATTGCAAAATTTAACCCGAGAATAGGCGAAAAATTCGGCAGATAATCAGATAGGATTTATAATGGACACACTTAAATTTGTAACGGCAGGACAGCCTATATGCAACGGCTCCGCAGGATATGAAAAAGCTTTTGACGTGCTTGAAGAACTAAATCTCGACGGTCTGGAGCTTGAATTTGTACACGGTGTAAGAATGAGTCCGGCTAACAAAAAACTTGTTAAAGAAATTTCTACGGCAAAAAATATGGTCTTAACAGCCCATGGTCCGTATTATATAAATCTGAATTCCAAAGAAGAAGACAAAATAGAAGCAAGCATCAAACGTGTGCTTGATACGGCAAGAACCGGTTATGAACTGGGAGCTTATTCGGTTACTTACCACGCTGCATTTTATATGGGAATGCCGGCTGATGAAGTCTATAAAAAAGTTGAACAATCAATGGAAAAAATATGCGCAGCCCTTGATGAAGACGCAATCAATATATGGGTAAGACCCGAAACTACAGGCAAACCCACACAATGGGGAAATCTCGAAGAAATTATAAAACTGTCAAAAGATTTTAAACAGGTTTTGCCCTGTGTTGATTTTTCGCACCTGCACGCACGTACAAACGGAAGTTACAACACGTATGATGAATTTTGCAAAATTTTTGATGACATCGGCAACCAAATAGGCTCTTATGCGCTAGAAAATTTCCATGCACACATTGCAGGCATTGAATATGGAGAAAAAGGCGAGAAAAAACATCTTATGCTAAAAGAAAGCGACATGAATTACAAAGATTTGATGAAAGCTTTTAAAAAATTTGATGTTAAAGGTGTTGTCGTCTGCGAAAGTCCGATTATGGAAGAAGACGCAGTGCTTTTAAAAGAATATTATTCGTCACTATAAATAGTTTCTTCACGCCCTGATAGTCAGCGATTACCATAAATTTTTCATACAGTGCCGGGTACAGCACCGTGCAGGCTTGAAGTATCCCCGGCATGCCGGATACCTGAGGTTTCTGCCACAGCTACAAGCAAACACCCGCTCAAACAAAATTATGCTAAAATAGCTCTATGAGCATACAAAAATCAAACCTGCCCGACGAGGTAAAACAGACCTTATCAATAATTCCGGAGCTTAGCGGTTCTTATCAGTATTATGATAAAAACGATGAAATTATCTATGTCGGCAAAGCAAAAAATTTAAAAAAAAGAGTTTACAGCTACTTTAACAAAAACCACGACTCGCC
>CALUSA010000087.1 GCA_944323275.1 Candidatus Gastranaerophilales bacterium | reverse complement strand
TTGTTGCACTTTAACTTCGTTAAAGGTGCAACGGTGAGCTACCGGCACAGATTTAGTTTGAATTTATACTTTTTATTGTAGCTCAGTCGGATTAAATTTTAAAACTTTGTTGCACTTTAACTTCGTTAAAGGTGCAACGGTGAGCTACCGGCACAGATTTAGTTTGAATTTATACTTTTTATTCTAGCTCAGTCGGACTAAATTTTAAAACTCTATTGCACTTTAACTTCGTTAAAGGTGCAACGGTGAGCTACCGGCACAGATTTAGTTTGAATTTATACTTTTTATTCTAGCTCAGTCAAGCATACGATTCAATGATACGGCTATGTACAGGTATGCAAAACAGAAAGCCTCTACCCATTTGCAACCAAAGGAAGAAAGAAGATATTTAAGGTATTGATAATATTTATTATCTAAAGTTTGTAGGTTTGACTTTTTGAAATGTTCCCACTACCGGCAATTACATTAGCAAAATGTACAAAACAACAAAAAAATAATTTTAAATCTTTCTTGTCTTTACTAATCAGCAACGTAAGACAAAATTACTAATCCACCTATATCAAACAAGTTTACATTAATCTTTTTTACAAAAACTTGGGCAGCACCTTTTTTAAAAACTCATTAACAATTTTTTCTTCTTCTGTATTTTCTTTAACTTCATTTATGTCTTTGTCATAAAAGGAGTCAGTATAAAATACATCATTTTCAGGGGAAATCACAGCTTTTTTCATATCTCCCATAGGCAAATCTTCAGAAATCAAAAGGTTATTTCCCCAGCTGCTGACTGCTGCTTTGTATTTATTATCATTTGTATAAAGATTGGCACTACGCCTTTCAAAAATTTTGTAATAACAATTGCCAACAGGGATTCCGTTTTCTACCATAGAGTTTAATTTTACACGCAGCTCTGTCACTGATTTTTGATTTTCATCAGTCAAAACTTTATCGCCGAAATTCGGAGATATTCTGTACCTGCAGGAAATAGGAGTTATTTTCATTATTACATCCTTATTTTAAAGTTTCTATAAGCTCTTTTATAGCATTAATTTGGGCTTCAAGCTCATCTGCACGGGCTTGAGTTTCTTCAATCAATTCTTTAGGAGCTTTTTCGACAAAGTTTTTATTTTTAAGCCTGCCGTCCAAACTCATTTTTTCTTTATTGAGTTTGTCTATTTTCTTATTCTGACGTGCAATTTCTTCATCAAAATTAATCAACCCCTCGAGAGGAATAATGATTTTGGAATTACCAACAACAGCGGAAGCTGATTTTTTAGGCATCTGGGTATCTTCTCCCTTAAATTCCACGCTTTCGATTCTTGCAAGACGTTTTAAGTAAGGTACAACGGCTTCAAAAATCGATTTTTCAGCTGCACTTGCAAGAACTGTGATATCCATCTGAGCAGACAGAGGTATGTTCAAGCCCTGACGTACATTTCTCAAAGATTTAATTGTTTCAAAAACCAGCTCCATCTCTTTATTTTCTGTTTCAAAAACAAACTCTTTTTTATAAGTCGGGAACGCTGCCCTGATAATACCGATTGCCTCTTTTTCCTGCGGAATCAACTGCCAGATTGCTTCCGTTATGTGAGGCATAATCGGGTGAAGCATTCTCAATGACATATCAAGAACATATCTTAAAACCCTTTGGGTGTTTGCTTTTTGTGCAGAATCCTGCAGTTGAATTTTAGCAATTTCAACATACCAGTCGCAGTACTCGTTCCAGAAGAAATCATATAAAGCGTGAGCTGTTTCACCGATTCTGTAAGTTTGAATATTCTCATTAACAAGTTTTGCTGTTTCGTTCAACCTGTGAAGAATCCATCTGTCAGCAATTGTAAGATTAGCTGTATCAATTGCTTTGTTATCAACACCTTCGAGGTTCATAAGCACAAATCTTGAAGCATTCCAAATTTTGTTTGCAAAGTTTCTGCCGTATTCAAACTTGTCCTCGCTGATTTTTATATCCTGACCACCGTATGTACACATAGAAGTCATTGTGAATCTCAACGCATCACAGCCGTATTTGTCGATTACGCCGACGGGATCAACTGTGTTGCCTTTTGACTTAGACATTTTCTGTCCTTTTTCGTCACGGATTAAACCGTGGATATAAACCGTTGAAAAAGGAGCTTTGCCGGTGAACTCGTAGCCCATGGTAATCATCCTTGCTACCCAGAAGAAAATTATGTCAAAACCGGTAACAAGAACCGAGGTCGGATAAAACTTTTTAAAATCTTCCGACTCTGTATTTGGCCAGCCCATTGTAGAAAACGGCCACAAGCCTGATGAAAACCACGTATCAAGAACATCCGTTTCCTGAGTATAATTTTGAGGATCAGGGTTTTCTTTGGCAACCACCATCTCACCTGTCTGATTGTGATAATATGCCGGAATCTGATGTCCCCACCACAATTGACGTGAAATACACCAGTCACGGATATTCTCCATCCAACCCAGATAATTCTTTTCCCATTTTTCAGGTATAAATTTAATCTCACCTGTTTTTACGGCTCTAATCGCTGCCTCGGCAAGAGGTTTCATTTTCACAAACCATTGTTCTGAAAGCAACGGTTCGATAGTTGTATGACATCTCTGACATTTACCGACATTGTGTTCAAGATCTGTAATTCTTATCAAATCATTGTGGTAACGAAGCATGTCTACTGTTTTCTTACGTGCTTCATCACGGTCTAAACCGTGGAGTTCTTCAGGAACCTCTGCGCAGGCTTTCATCTTGCCTTCACCGTCAATAACCCAGATAGGTTTAAGGTTATGGCGTTTTGCAATTTCATAGTCATTCGGGTCATGCGCAGGAGTAATTTTCAATGCACCAGTTCCGAATTTTTTATCTACGTACTCATCTGCAATAATAGGAATTTCTCTGCCTGTAAGAGGTATAACAACTGTTTTACCGATTAAATCTTTATATTTGTAATCAGTCGGGTTGACAGCAATCGCAGCATCGCCGAACATTGTTTCAGGTCTTGTTGTTGCTATTACAATAGCCCCGGGTTCATCTTTTAAGGAATAACTGATTTCCCACAGATGGCTTGCTTCGGTTTCGTATTCGGTTTCAACATCCGAAATCGCTGACTGGCAGCGCGGGCACCAGTTTACAATATAAGAACCTTTATAAATCAAACCTTTTTCATACAATCTTACAAAAACTTCTTTTACGGCATCAGAACAACCTTTGTCGAGAGTAAATCTTTCTCTTGAGCGGTCAAAAGATGCACCTAGTCGTTTGCACTGATCTAAAATTGCGCTTTTGTGTTCGTTAGCCCATTCCCAGGTACGATCTAAAAACTTTTCTCTGCCGAGTTCGTGGCGGTTAGTGCCTTCGGCTCTCAATTGTTTTTCAACAACATTTTGTGTTGCAATACCGGCGTGATCAGTACCCGGAACCCAGAGAGTTTCGTATCCAGACATTCTGTGATAACGGACTAATATATCCTGCAGGGTTTCGTCAATAGCGTGCCCCATGTGCAGCACACCCGTAACATTCGGCGGCGGAATTACTATTGAAAACGGTTTTTTAGGAGATTTTGCATCAGCTTTAAAGCACTCGTTATCCTCCCAAAATTTGTAAATTCTTTCTTCTGTAGCTTTTGCATCGTAGGTTGTCGGCAAATCGCTAAAGTTAACAACAGTTTTTGTATTTTCCATTATTGCCTCTCTCAGGTGTGATTTAATAATCCATTGCCTATAAAATAGCACAAAGAAAAATTTTTTTACATAACTATGTCCGGCAAAAATTGTCACGATAACAATTTTTTACAACACTAAACTGTTAACAGAATTTAAGCCAACAATTTATGTTTTTGAGTCTATTATTATTTATTCCGCTTAACAGCAAAAGAAGGCAAGCCCGTACTGTTTACTATTCGTGCATAATCCTGCCGTCTTCATGAATATCGATAGGCTGTCCGTTAAAAGATTTTATATACTCAATCAACATTTCGGTTTCATTCATTTCGCATTTATGTATTATTTTTTCAGGGCAGGCAAGAGCCTCAAGCCCTTCACTTCCGCCTGCAACAAAAGTATTGTAAGCTACTTTAAAAAATTTGTCGCTGCTCGGATTTTGCGCATTCAACGGAACCTGTGTGCCGTCTTTTTTCACAAGTACAATATCTTTAACCCTGTCATCCTTACCTATTTTGTATCTCAAACCGCTTACCTGTAAAGCACCGGTTCTGTGATATTTACCGGTTGCCTGCACAGCACTGTTAAGGACATCAACAATATCTTTTTCGCTTAATTTATAGACATTGACATCATTATAAAACGGCATCAAATCCATTATATCCCTATCAGTCACAGGACCTGCGGGCAAACTTGCACGAATACCGCCCATATTATTAAATACTAAATCTGCATCAGAATATTTCATATAAGCATCGCTTAAAAATGCGCTTAATGGGCTTTCTTCCAGAACGGTTTCGGGTTTAGATTTTACCTCATGAGCCATAATACCTATTGTCTGAGGTTTGCCGAGCGACATATCCTCTACCATTTTTACGACAAGATTTTCAGGTTCATTATCCAGATTTTTTACTTCATTTTTTGCCTGAATAATTCTTCCCTGCTTATCATAAACAACATCAAGCACACCGTATGAATGCCCGTTTTTACCTGCCTGCGTAATTATTACCCATTCACCACGGGGAGATTTAAAAAGATTTTTTCCGTAAACCAGACCTTCCAGCTTGTCGTGCGAGTGACCGTCATTAATAATATCAATTCCGCTGACGTTCTGCGCTAGCTGAACCGAAGCATCTTTACCCAGATGAGATACAAGTTTTATAATGTTTACGCCCTGTTTTTCCAGTTTTTCAACTTCTTTTTGAACAGTAGTAAGTGTTTCTTGAAGATTCAAAATTTTAATATCCTGAGTACCCTCTTTGCTCTGAGAGCTGAGTCTTGAGAACAAATCACACGGAACAAGCCCGATATAACCTATTTTTTTACCGTTTTCTTCAACAACCATAGAAGCAGCCAGTCTGCCCGCATCAATATCATCTTTTAAAGGATATGAAGCTATTTTGGTATTATCCTTAGGCTGCATGTTCAGCGCAAGTGTTTTAAACTTTGCATAATCCAGCATCTCTGACAAACCTTCCGCACCTTTGTAGTCCATATTATGATTTCCGGGTGCAGCGGCTGTAATATTACACATATTCATCATTTTGACAATGGCTATATTTTTTTCACGTCCCGAGCCAACCCATTCATCACCGGAAAAAATAACATCTCCTGTAGGATTTTCCAGTTTAAAACGGTCAGATACAGTTTTAAATTTTCTAAATGCTCCTAAATGACCGTGAAAATCGTTTCCGTAAAGAGTTTTTTGTCTGAAAGTATCATTATTTTGCGTATTATTTGAACCGTTAGGAGTTGTTTGATAATTCTGTCCAAATTTGATTTTTGAAGTATAAAAACTTTTAAAATTATTATTAATGTACATATAAATCCCGCCGCTTCTGTCACAAGTATAAAACATGTAAAAGCTAAAATTTGCGTTTTTGTTAACATTTGTTTACAAACCCGATGAATAAGTAAATTATCTGCCGGAAATTGTTTTTATATAAATAAGGTTAGATATAGGAAGTCTTAAATTATGGTCAATGGTATTTCAGCTCAAAATTCAAATTACGCAGCATTTTACAGAGCAGCTGTCGGTAATGCGGTAGTAAACCAGAATGATGTAAAAAATATGGTTAACTTTTTGAACGGTCAGCCCGTTAGTGTATATCCAGAACCTTCTATCGCTCAGATGACAGTTCAATCGCTTCCTTTTGCGGCAGCATTCGGCGGTATTCAAGGCTTTCAATCATTAAGAAGAAACAAATTTAATGTTACAAATACTCTCAATCAAGTTAGAGATGCACATCCTTATACACAAAGAAGTCAAGCATTAAAATCAGGTTTAGACAATCTATCAAAAGAATACGGTGACATCTTAAAGAAAAATGTAACCCCTAATGCAACAAGAGCTCCTTTTGGATTTTCTAAACTATTAGATAAAATTCCCGGATATACAAAATTAAGAACATCCGGTTTCGGTAAAGTAATGGGCAAATCAGGCGCAGGTTGGATGATGGTATTCGACGCTATCGGCAAGACAATGTCTGATGTTGTTCCTACTTTCCAACAGCTAGGTTTTTCTGCAGGTATGAAACAGGTGGCTAAATCAGGTACACAGATTGTTGCAGGCGGTGCCGGATGGTTGGCAGGTGACGCAATAGGTACAGCAATAGGTACAGCAATCGGTACTGCAATTTGTCCTGGTATCGGTAGTGCAATCGGCGGTTTCTTAGGCAAATTCCTCGGCGGTGTTGTCGGCAGTGCACTTGCAGCAAAAGGTGCTAAAGCTCTTACAGGTAAAAGCGAACTCGAAAAAGCCAACGAACAACAAATGGCTCAAGTAACACAACAGGTTGAAAACGATCCTGCTACAAAACTTGCTTTGGCTCAACAAACACTTGAAGCAGCAAATAAAATTCTCGCTCAGGATCCTAACAATCAGGATGCACTCGCAGCAAAAGCATCTGCAGAAAAGGTTATAGCAGAATTACAGGCAACAGCTCAACAGCAGCCGGCTGCAACAACAGCACAACAACAAACTCAACAGGGCGGCTATGTTCCTGCCTTCAACGGAATCCCTGTTGTTCCCGGTTTCAACGGAGTTGATTATGATATGAATATTTACAGAGCAGCAATGGCTAATGCTTCAATGCCATCAGTACCTCAAACAATGACAAACCCGTTTATGCAGCAAGCATTAACTCAACAGGCATTAACCCAAAAGTCTCAAGCTACTCAACAAATTGCTCAATAAATTCCTATATAAATAAACTAACCATAAAAAAAAGCGGTCTGAATCCATCAAGACCGCATTTTTATTTTTTTATAAACCTATTCCTTATTCCCCATTAGTCCAGTATTGCGTCTAGTGATTTAAATTAAAGCTTTTTTAGTCCAGTAATGCCTCTAAGATTGTTGCGTTTTTAGCAGCCAGTGTGTTTTCTCTAACTTTGTTTCTATGGATGTAAGTTCTCAGTGCTTCACGAATAAGTTCGCTTCTTGAACGATTTTCGTTTTCTGCAACCTGATCAATCTCGTCTAAAAATTTTTCCGGCATAGAAATAAGTACTCTTGACATAAAGTTTCCTCCTGTGTTTCTCTCGTTTCTCTCGTGTTTTGTTTTCTCTCGGTTGTTTCTCTTAATTATCTCTCGTACATATATAAACAATTTTTTGAAATAAAAATTGCGTATTTGGTATATAAAAAATATATTTAGCTTAACAAAACTTAATACAAAATTCTAAAATGCAGATATAGAAAGACTTTCGGGTTCAGACAAGTTAACAGGTACTTAAGAGTCATTTTTGACCAAAATTGTAAATATCAGGATAACTATTTTACAAGACGGTCATCCGCCAAGTAGTTTCGCCAAGGACTCAGTTCAAAGGTGCCTGTGGCACGTTTGAATGGAGAAAGTCTTTACGACCGTGTTCGGGATGGACTCTGCCGAACAAAAGCTGACTAAATGTCAGGTTTTGTGAGAGGGGGTGGAAGACTCTTGAAAAAGTTAATACAAAAAAGAAGGATTCTTTGATATTCTTCAAAAAATCCTGCTTTGATTAAAATTAGAATCCGGCAACTAGCTATTTTCCCAGGCGGTCATCCGCCAAGTAGTTTCGCCGCAAGCAGTCTTTACGACCGTGTTCGGGATGGGAACGGGTGGGATCCTGCCGCTTGGTCACCGGAAAATCGATTTTGATTGGCTAACGATGAAAAACATCACCAATCAAACCGGTCATCCGACCGTACTTTGAAAGCTACATAGTAATTATAAGACAAACGCAATCACAATTCCTGATATAGGAAAAGCCCTCGTCCTATTAGTAATGCTCGACTACATACCTTGCGATACTTCCATCTGCATCCTATCAACCACGTGATCTGCGTGGGGACTTACCAGCTTATGCTGTGAGAGAACTCATCTTTCGGTGGGCTTCG
>CALUSA010000086.1 GCA_944323275.1 Candidatus Gastranaerophilales bacterium | reverse complement strand
CAAATTAACCTTTAATGGCAATACAACATTGATAATTCGATCTGCAAGTCCTGAATATGGGAATTATTGCACTCAGCTTATTCAACTGTTACAGGGCTTGACTGATACAGTTACAGCACAGGCAATAGCAGATATTGTGGCTGATTGGATTGCCGCTGAGATCAAAACAGCCTTTGTCGATGGATATAATTTTGGATTTGACATGATTCGACAGAGAAAAGAGGTTGTTTTGATCTGATTAAAGTAATCGATATGCCTATGGGTACAGGTAAAACAAGCGGTATGATTAAATATATCAATACCCATCCACACGAAAAATATATGTTTATAACGCCTTTTATCGCTGAAATAGAAAGAGTTATAGCGAATTGTCCTCTTTTAAATTTCCATCAACCAGAAGATAATAATTTTGGCAAATTAGCAGACATTAAAAATCTAATAGCAAATGGCGAAAATATTGCCAGTACACACGCACTATTTTATCTTTTTGATAAATCTATTATAAATCTAATTCAAAAAAGTGGTTATATTCTTATTTTAGACGAAGTTCTGGAAATAATTGAACCTATAAAAATATCTAAAAAAGATATGCATATGCTTACTCATGATAATATTATTTTTATCGATGAAAATAATACTTTATCTGCAATAGATAAAACATATAGAGGTGTTGAAAATAAATTTAATAGAGAAATCCAAACCATAAAAAATCATCATGTAATAATTCAAAAATCAACAATTAGCAACATCGATAAAGAATATAAAGATATAGATAAAAATGCACCAATACTATGTCTTTTTAATTCCAATATTTTTAAATGTTTTTCTGATATTTTTGTATTAACCTATTTATTTGAAGGTAGTATTATGCAATCATATTTCAAATTATTTGATTTACAATGGGATTATTTTTATATTAATAATTATAAAATTTATACTGGAAAATATAATGATTATGATTTTAAAGTAACCGCTAATAATCTTATCAATTTATATAACGGGAATCTAAATAAAATAGGCGATAATTATGGTGCATTAAGTGCTACATGGTTTAAAAATATAAAAAAGCAAAAAGAGCATATAGTTCTGAAAAATAATATGTATAATTATTTTAAAAATATTGTAAAATCAAATTGCAATAAAGCTGCATGGAGCACGATAACAGGCTATAATGACAGAATCAAAGATAAATTTGCTCCTAAGGGCTTTACAAAAAATTGCTTTATTCCATGTAATGCGAGAGCAACAAACAGATTTTCTCATAAAACCGATTTAATATACGCGTTGAATGTATATCCAAATCCATTAATTTTTACATATCTAATACAAAATAATATTTATTTAGATAAAAATGCCTATGCTTTATCGCAGTTAGTACAATGGATATGGCGTTCTGCAATTAGAAATAATCAACCGATAAATCTATATCTTCCCTCTGCAAGAATGAGAGAAATTTTTTTAGGATATCTAAATGTAAATGATGAGTTAGCCAAATCTGCTGGCTAAACAAATTCAAAAATGCCCAGAAAATAAGGCTTTTGAGAGGGCAGTCCTTAAAGAGGAAGATAGTCAAAAATGCAAAAATTATCTTTTGAAAAATCTATCCCAAAAACTATGTTTTTTCTGCACAATGGCTAGTTGCTGGCTCATGGCTATCTGTTGTGCTTGAGATAGTAACTGTGTCAGATTGTCTACCTGGTTCTGCATCTGCTGCATCTGAGCTTGCAATGCTGCTATGGTTTCATCTTTTGTAGATAATTGAGCCTGATATTGGTTTTGCAGTGTTTCTATCTGTTGTTTAAGAGCCTGTATCAACTCTTCTTTTACCTGTATAATTTCCTGCAACCCCGCTATATTACTGGATTTATCCTGATTTTCTTGTAGGGTATTTTCTTCTATAGATTCTTTCAACGGATTTAGGTCAAGCCCAGATACATCAATAAAGATTTTTCCATTTACTTTATGTACTCTGTCTTTTAAAATCCCATTCAACCTTTTATACGCTCCCGGAAGACTGATTCCCGCCATTTCAGCGTATTGTTGTACTGTTAGCAATTCCAATATGTACACCCAGCTTTCTACTATTATAATATCTTTATACTACTTTCTTCCACTTTTTACCGAATTATAAAATGTAGAAGAATCTTTATTAGATCAAGTATAATCTAACCCCAACCAAAAGCCTGTAAAACCCATTATATCAGGGTTTCTACCGGATAACAAGAGTCAAATATCAGTTGATTTTTGTTGCAACTGTTTTTCTCGATTCTTTTTTATTACCTCAAAATTAGGCATCACAGTAAATTTAACAGATACAATTTTATTTTTTTGCTTAATGTATTCTGATTCTACGGATAACTCTGTTTTGGCATTGATTTCGCGAATTGCAATAGAAACAGTTTTGATTAAAAAATCTCTTGTTGTTTTATATTTACTTTCGCAAGCAAAATACTCTCTCAATTTTAAAATACTAATTTCAAATACTTCTTTTTTAAAATATGATTCACCCAAAAAACACTGTAGCAGCTCATATAATCTGATTGCATAAAAAGAATCAAGATATAATATTTCTGACAGTTTATATTGCGTGAACCATTTATTTAAATCTAAAACAAAGGGTTTAATTTGCTCAGACAACATTAGTGTTACCATATGTGTTTTATCGTTATATATAGCTTGCTGAAGCCAATAAAATTTATTCCACGATTTACCATCTCGAATACATATTTTTCTATCCATCAAATTTGAAATTAAATCTTCAATATCACGATAAAGATTATTTTTGCGTATTTGCATGAATCTAGCCAATTGAGTAATGTTGACAGTATAAGTCTTGAGGTCCTTGTCCTCTTTTGCTACTTGCGTAATCAAAAGCCTTAACAATTTTGCCTCAGTTAAGGTCATCTCCATTTTGCCTTTTAAAACTTCATTAGCAATTACAGTATAACGCTGGTCATTTAACACCAATAATTTTTCGTTCTCCATATAGTTTACGACCTTCCCTTATCTACCTTTGGACTCAGAATACCACAAAATAAGACTTGTGTCAAAACAAGTCTTATTTTAGACAAAATTCCATTGACTAAGACCTTTTGATACCTATATTCGACCACAAATAATCTTTCTTTTACAGTCTGGGTATCAAAAAGTCTTAGTTTGGGTATCAAAAAGTCTTAGTTTGGGTATCAAAAAGTCTTAGTTTGGGTATCAAAAAGTCTTAGTCAGTGGAAAATTTTTTTCGTCCTTCAACCCAGTATTTTACGGGCTTTATAGACCTAAGCTGGATAGTTATCAACATCTACCAAACGTTTTAAAAAAATATATACTAAACGTTCTTTATAAAACGGCACTTTATCAATTTAAAGCAAAACAAAAAGCGGGAGAAATCCCGCTTAATCGTCTTCGTATATTTCATGTTCAGTAAAGTGTGCTTTACCATCCTGAATATCACGCCAAATACGTTCTAAATATAAAATTTCTTTATCGCTCATGGGCAACTTCCTTTCGAACAAAACTAATTTGCAAATTATAACCCATAGCCTGAGCCAATTTTTGTAAAGTTCGAAGACGAGGATTACCTTTTCCATGCTCCAAACGACTAATGTCTGCTTGTTGTACGCCACTACGACTTGCCAAATCTTTTTGTGTTAATCCTTGTTCAACTCTTGCATCAATTAAGGCATTAATAAGAGCCATTTCTGGTTGCAACTCATCATATGCAGCTTTAAATTCTTCATTTTCCTTTTTTTGAGAAATTACTTGATTAAGTGTCAACATATCATTTCATCCTTTCCAAATAATCCTGTCGATATTTTTTCGCTTTTTCAATTTCTGATTTAGGTGTTTTCTGTGTTTTTTTTATAAAACCATTTGTAAGCACTATTTTTTTACCAACAAAGAAAAAATATAACACTCGACTAATATTTGAACCTTGCTTTGTTCTTAATTCAAATATACCATCCTCAAGAGGTTTACTGTATGGCTCTCGTAATTCATATCCTCTTTGTTGTAGTATTTCCAAATGACCTAATATTTTTGCCTGCATCTTGATTTCGCAACCTTCGATAAACTCAAGAGCCGGAGCTGTCTCATTTTCTCGCTGGTAGAAGATTACTTCAAATTCTTGTTCCGGCATTGTCTCACATCCTCACCTTTATTATATGTTATATATCACATATTGTCAAGAATACATAAATCATATTTTACTAGTAAAACATAAATCGTATCTATATAATCACCTGCAAAGCTGCTGTATACCCACAGGACAAGCTTTCTGCTTTTAGATGGAAATTTATGCCAATAAATCAAAAACAGCTGATAGCGGCTTTATATTTCGTCTCAGACGATGATACTTAAAATTGATATTTTATCTAATTTATCTAATAAGGATAATATCAAAAAATATCCTCTATAAGGCTGCTATACGCCTTTAGGACAGGTTTTTGTAATAGCAGAGCATTACTGTATTATTGGGGGTATAATGGGCTTAAATAGCCATTATTAACAACATTACAGTTAATTGTTAAATATGCATAAAAATATAAAAGAAATCACTTTAAAATTTTATATGCAAAAGAATTTACCAATGAAATATTGTACAATAATGTTGTTGATATTTTAGATGGTATTTACAAAAATGAGATATTATGATATAGTAATATTATCGCTGATAAGGCGATAGTCAATTCAACCTTTTTTTATTATAGACATTGTACACATTGTAGACATTATAGACTATCACAACTAAAACAGGTGATGTCTTATGTCACAACACAAAATCTGGAAACAGCATCCAGAGTACCCCAATTATGCTGGTAGTCCTGATGGACAAGTTAAAAATATTGAAACAGGTCAAATTTTAAAGCCATATCGCAATAATACAGATAATGATAGAGGGTATTTAAAAGTCAAACTCAAGGATAGATTTGGGATATGGCATCCAGTATATGTGCACAGATTTATTTTTGAAGTTTTTTACGGAACTATACCTTATAAACATGATATCCATCACATTAACCATGATGTTGCAGATAACAGTCTTAATAATCTGCAATGTATGTTACGCCTTGACCATCTGCAACTACACGCTACGCAAAGACAGGACAATAGCTGATAAGGTATATCGTCACAGGCTGCCGCGATGTGACAATATAACAGCTACATACCAGCATTTATGATTTTATTTTTATAATTTTGTAAATATCCTCTGCACCAATTCGCGGAGGATATATTTTTATATTTACTATATGTTTATAAATCAGTATCTAATTTATTATAATTTTAAATATTATAATATCTAATACAAATACTTTAATGTAATAAAATCTTTAAAATACATAAAATTTTTGAAAACTTCGCATAATCTCAATTATATGAAGTTTTTCGGCAGTGTTTTTGCCATTTTCAAGGGGTCAACTGTGTTTTTCAAGCTTTTTGCAATCGCCTTAAAAGAAAAACTGCAAAAAGCTCGATTTTGTAACACCATGTCACGAAAATCAGGGCTTTTTTATACCTGATAACTCCGATCAGGCTTTTGGAGACAATAGCAACATAACAATCAGTGAATGGTACTGTTCTGCTGCTGCTGTTGGTTCCTAATAGTTGTTGACTCGAATCGAGGTCGAATGATATTATAGACGTACTGGTCAGTAGATCATCTAATAATAATATTTTTTAAAGGAGTTTAAAAAATGAAAGAAAACAATATTGAACTAGCTGTATCATGTCCCAAATTAACCTTTAATGGCGGTACAACCCTGATAATTCATTCTGCAAGCCCTGAATATGGCAATTATTGTAGTCAGCTTATTCAACTGCTACAAGACTTGCCTAATCAGGTAGAAGCACAGGCAATAGCAGATATTGTAGGCGATTGGATTGCAGATGAGGTCAAAACAGCCTTTGTCGATGGATATAATTTTGGATTTGACATGATTCGACAGAGACAAGAGGTTGCTTTAATTTGATTTTATAGAGGATAGGACTTAATGTCCTGTCCTCTTTTTTATTTATATGGCTATATAGCCCTACATAGCCATATAAAACGTTTTTATAATCTTCTTAAATGCCATCTAAAAAAAAATACTTATTGCAATATCTAATAAAAAAAATATAAATATAACTTATAATACTTTAATTTCTAATAGTTTTAAATATGATATTATAAAATCTAATAAAACAATATCTGTATTTTTTATTTTAGATAAATATGGAACTTTTCATAGGGGTCAAAAGTTCCAAAAGTTCCAAAATGAAAAATAATTACGTCAACCATCGCAATTAAGGGTACTACTCCTTAAAAGAAATATATAAAAAGTTCCAAAAGAAAAAAAGAGATTTCAATATCTGAAAAAATAAAAAAATTATTTTTTGAAAAATCTATCCCAGAAACTAGGTTTTCGTTGAACAATGGCTAGCTGCTGACTCATTTGTATTTGTTGTGCTTGAGATAGTAACTGTGTCAGATTGTCTACCTGGTTCTGCATCTGCTGTATCTGGGCTTGCAGTGCTGCTATAGTCTCATCCTTTATAGATAACTGCGCCTGATACTGATTTTGCAGTGTCTCTATCTGCTGTTTAAGATTCTGTATTAACTCTTCTTTTACCTTTATAATTTCCTGTAAACCCGCATTATTACTGGATTTATCCTGATTTTCTTCCTCTATATTTTTCTCTGTAGATTCAACTTTTGAATCTAAATCTAGCCCTGATATATCAACATATGTCAATCCATCAATTACCTTTTTACGATTTTTCAATTTATTTTCGAACTGTTTATACACTCCACCAACGCTTATATTTACCAGTTCAGAATATTCTTTGACTGTGAGTAATTCCATATATTTCCCTTTCTTTCTACTTTTATATTTTTTGAATCTGTAGAAGAATCTGTATTATATCAAGTACAATCCAATCACAATAAAAAGCCTTTAAAACCCATTATATCAAGGTTTCTATTGGATAACAAGTGGAAGATATTAAATTTATTTTTATTTATTAGAAGATATTAAATTTATTTTTATTTATTAGAAAACAACCAAATAATAAAAAGGCAAACCAAATGTGGAAAATTCAAATACAAAAAACGACAAATCAACTTAACAAGTGAAAAAAACTCGTCGATGAATCGGTTTAACAAGTGAAAGAAACTCGCTTTTAAAAGGGGTATACCTTATATAATATGAAGTATATATATGTTATGAAGTATATCATTACGTCATAACGCAAAAACGATAACCACTTGACGCCTCTCGTAATAAATGATAGACTTAAAATAAAAATGCGAAGGAATAAAGCCAAATGGATAATCTATGGGAATTAAGAGGACAATACATCGCAAAAAAAAATCCACTCATAAGACAGGTACGCTTCAATCTAACCGCCACTGAACAAAAAATAGTACTGTATCTGATTTCCAAAATAAAACCAACTGACAAAGAATTAGAACCTGTCACTATCTCAATCAAAGATTTTTTAAAACTATGTGGACTGGATCATACTCAAGGCAATAATAGGGAAACAGTCAAAAGCACACTAAAAAAATTGGCAGATAAATCTTGCTGGATAAGGTTGCCAGATGGGACAGAAACTCTGTTCCGTTGGATTGAAGACCCTAAAATACTACCCCGAAAAAGAGAAATCATTTTACAACTCAAAGAAATACTCAAACCCTATCTTTTAGAACTGCATGAGTATTACACCCAATATCAGCTCATGTATATACTGCCGATGCAATCACAGTATGCTATTCGTTTATACGAACTTTTAAAAAGCTGCCAAACAATGCAAAAAGTGCAATTTACAGTCGAAAAACTAAGAGAGCTTTTGTATCTTGACGATAAAGATAAAAAAATTGAAAAATTCAAAAAATATTCTGATTTTAAGCGATATGTAATTGAGCTTTCTCTTTCGGAAATCAATAAATACACAGATATTATTGTAGATTACAAACCGATTAAGAATGGAAAGAAAATTACTGCTCTAATCTTCACAATTCAAAATAAAGAAAATCTTACTAATACTTTTGAATTATTAAAAAATGAGTTGGATATAAAAGGATAAAACTTATAATATCATCTACGAGGCTGCTACAAGCCCATAGGACAAGTTTTCTGTTATTAGATAGGAATTTATGCCAATAAATTTTAAACAGCTGATAACAGCTCTGCATTTTGTCTCAGACGATAATGCTTAAATTTGATATTTTATCTAATAAGGATAATATCAAAAATATCGCCTGCAAGGCTGCTATACGCCTTTAGGACAGGTTTTTGTAATAGCAGAGCATTACTGTATTATTGGGGGTATAATGGGCTTA
>CALUSA010000085.1 GCA_944323275.1 Candidatus Gastranaerophilales bacterium | reverse complement strand
AGGTAGACCCCATGTACTTTCCTCCATTCAAAACTTGACATTTAGTCAACTTTTGAACGGAGTCCTTGGGTGCCTGGTGTATAAGATGACGGTTGAACTTGTTTTATGCACCCGTTCAATAAGTTATCGGGGTCAGTTGACTATATGAAATATTTCATATTTAAACAAAATTAAACTGTTTTTGTGTTAATCTTTTTTTATGGCAATGTTTTTAGATAAAGCAAAAATAAAAATACTTTCAGGGCGTGGCGGCAACGGTGCAGTTGCCTGGCGTCGTGAAAAATATGTTGATAAAGGCGGTCCTGCAGGCGGTGACGGCGGCAGAGGCGGTGATGTTTATTTTATTGCTAATGCTGATATGACTACCTTGATGGATTTTCAGTACCAATCAATCTTTAAAGCCGAAAACGGCGAAAACGGTCGTCCTAAATCTCAACACGGCAAGGGCGGCAAAGATTTGTATATAAAAGTTCCCATAGGAACAGTTGTAAAAGACCCTGAAAATGATAAAATCATTGCTGATTTAACACAGGAAGATCAGAAAGTCCTTGTTGCAAAAGGCGGCAGAGGCGGACGAGGCAATGCACGTTTTGCTACTGCACAGAAAAGAGCACCACAGTTTTGCGAACCGGGTGAACCCGGAATCGAAAGAGAATTGGAACTTGAATTAAAGCTGATTGCTGATGTCGGGCTTCTGGGTATGCCTAATGCCGGCAAATCTACTTTAATAAGCGTTATAAGCTCTGCTAAACCTAAAATTGCAGATTATCCGTTTACTACACTTGTTCCGCATTTAGGCGTTGTTAAAAAGCCGTCGGGCGACGGGTTTGTCGTTGCTGATATTCCGGGGCTTATCGAAGGTGCAAGCGAAGGCGTCGGGCTCGGGCACGAGTTTTTAAGACATGTTGAAAGATGTCGTTTTTTGATTCACGTAATAGATATTACAGGTGAAAATCCGGTTGAAAATTATTTGAAAATCAATGAAGAATTGAAAAAACATTCCCAACGGCTGGCAGACCTTTATCAGGTTGTCGCCTTGAACAAAATTGACGCTGTAGAACCTGAAAAACAGCAGGAATATATGCAGTTGTTTAAAGCTTATTCCAAAGATGTATTTTTGATTTCTGCAGCAACAAAACAAAATATAGATACTTTTCAGAATTTTGTTATGCAAAAGGTTGATGAAATACCTAAACCCGAGTTTAAAATAGACATTGACGAGGATTTTGCAGCGTTTGATAACGATGACAGTTCTTATTCTGTGTATAAAATTGATAAAAACACATATTCCGTTGAAGGCGGAAAACTCTTAAGGCTTGCTAATGTTACCGATACCAGAAATGTTGACCAGCTTTACAGATTCCAGAATATACTTGAATCAATGAATGTATATGAAGCACTTAAAGAAGCTGGTATCAAAGAAGGCGATGTCGTAAAAATCGGACATATTCAGTTTGATTATTATGATTAAACAAAGTTTATTTGCTTAATTCCGTGATTAGGTTTTGGTTAGTGTGATTCTTTTATATTGTAACATTTCTTATTAATTGCAACAAAGCTTATAAATCAATTGTATTTGATAAATATTTAATATATTCTTTTAATAAATATTTACAGCAGGTGTTAAAGAATATGGAATTAAATAAAAGATTTATAGTAGATTTAACGCAGGCAAAAAGCCCTGCCGATATAGTTTTTGAAATCAGTAATATCTTAGAAAATCCCGAAGCGGCAAATCGTAAAATATGGCTTAAACTAGGGAATGTAACTTTAAATCAATCTCAAATATTAAGTATAAAATCCTTAATCAGCAGCATAAATTCCACACTTTCGCTGATAGAATGCGAATGCTCTCAAACAGAGCTTGCGGCTGCAACACTAGGGATAAATACAAAAGATGTAGAGGAAGAATTACAGGCTGAGCTTAGCTCACTTGAGCCTGAAGCACCTAAGGATGAACCTTCTCAACAGTATATCCCTCTTGAGGATTATAAGGAAGAATCAAAAGAAATTGAAGAAATAACACAGGAAGAACCTAAAGCTGCAGAAATAGTTCCTAATACCGTGGAAACACCGTCAGAAACAGAAGCATCTACTGCTTCGGAAAACTCTCAGCCTCTTGAAAATGAACCCGAGGTAAAAGAGTTAACCGAAAAAGATGAGGATGCTGCTAATGTGCAACAGGTCGGAGAAGAAGAAAAACAAGAAATTCAGACCGAACTTGACAGTATTTTTGATTCGGAAGTAAAGCTGGAAAATATTCTTTCTGATGAAAAAGATCTTGCTCAAATGCAAAATTGGCCATTAACTAAAGAAACGGGTGTTGATGATATAGAAATTCCCGAAGAAGTTATGACGGACGAAGACTATGAAATATTGCGGATGAATACGCAGTATCATAAACAGACAGTACGTTCGGGGCAGGTTATACATTCAAACGGGAATGTCGTAATTATCGGGGATTGCCACCCCGGTTGCGAAATCCACGCTGCAGGTGATATCACTGTGTGGGGCATACTCGGCGGTATTGCGCATGCAGGCTGCAAAGGCAATACAAAAGCAAGAATCAGGGCTTTGACACTTAATGCGATTCAGTTAAGGATTGCTGAATCTTATGCAAGAAGACCCGACCATATTAAAAATATCTATGTTGAAAAATCTAATACCTTCACACCTGAGGAAGCAAGATACATTAACGGCAACATAGTTATTTTAAAAACTAATGACAAATAATCACATAACAAGATAAGGAGTAGACTATATGACAGGGAGAGTAATTGTAATTACTTCCGGAAAAGGCGGGGTAGGTAAAACTACTACATCTGCTAATATTGGTACTGCGCTGGCAAAAAGCGGCTCCAGCGTTGTTTTGATTGATACCGATATAGGATTGAGAAATTTGGATTTGTTACTGGGGTTGGAAAATCGTATTGTTTACACTCTGGTAGATGTTGTTGAAGAAAGATGCAAGCTTAAACAGGCACTTGTAAAAGACAAAAAAAATCCTAATTTATGTTTGCTTGCTGCTGCCCAAACACGTGACAAATCGGCAGTTGACGCTGACCAGCTTAAATCAATTTGCGAACAACTGCAAGAGGATTTTGATTTTGTTCTTGTGGATTGTCCGGCAGGTATTGAAGAAGGGTTTAAAACTGCTATATCCGGTGCTTCTGAAGCAATAGTAGTTACTACTCCAGAAATGTCTGCTGTTCGTGATGCTGACAGAATTATAGGGCTTTTAGAAGCTAAAGAAGAAATTAAATCATATAAATTACTCGTCAATCGTGTAAGACCTAATCTTGTTAAATCTAACGACATGATGAGTGTTGATGACGTTGTAGAAATATTATCCTGCGACCTTATCGGCATTATTCCCGAGGATACCGGCATAATTACTTCTACAAACAGAGGTGAGCCAATTGTTAATGATGAAAATTCACCGGCAGGTAAAGCATATACAAATGTTGCTAAACGTATTAAGGGTGAAGAAGTTCCTTTTCTTGATATTAACGAACCAAAAGGCTTTGATGCTTTTCTTGTAAAAGTTAAAAGTCTGCTGGGAATTAAAGCATAGAAAGGAGCAAAAACATGAGCGAGAATATTTTTAGCAATTTTTACAATAAAGTTTTGAGCTTCTTTCAAGGCGAAAAAACTGACGGAGATTCTTCTAAAACGGCAACAAACAGATTAAAACTCGTGCTTATGCAAGACCGTTCAAATCTCGACGGCGCAACAATGCAAAAAATGCGGGAGCAGCTTATTTCGGTTATTTCAAAATATATCGAAATAGACAAAGATGCTTTGAATCTTAATCTGGAATCAGAAGGTGATGAAATTGCGCTTATGCTTAATATTCCTGTTATAAGAGCAAGAACACCGGAGGAAATTGATGAGCTGGAAAAAGCCGAGGAAGAAGCTAAAAAAGAAAATATTAAAGCAGCAATAGAGGCTGAAATTGCACAGCTTTCGGGTGATTCAGAAGAAAAAGAAGAAGAAACTAAAGAAACCGAAGGTTGTACAGAGGATTCTGACGAACTAAAAGAAGATTCCGAAAAATCACAAGAGTCTGACCAAGATGATTCTGCAGAAGCAAAAGAGTCTGATGTTGAACAGGAAAAAGAACCTGAAGAAATTAAAAAAGAACAAGAAAAAAATGAAGAAGGCTCTACTGGTTCCAAAAAATCAAAATAACAGATAAAAAACATAAAAAAGCCGGATTTGTTTACGATTCCGGCTTCTTTATATACATTGTTTGTCCGAGGACGGTCTGTTCGATAAATGACATAATTTTTTTGATAAAGGAGCAATATATTTATGTCCGATAACACTTCAATTTTTGGAGCAAATAAGGGATTATTTATAATAATCGGGGCTTTTGTGCTTTTAATTGTGTTGTATATTTTTGCTCCGCAGGTAAAATTCAGTTGTGACAGAAGCAAAAATGTTTGTAGCTTAACAAAATCTTTGCCGGTAATTCCGATTGAAGTAAATAAAAAATATTACAAACTTGATTCAATAAAATCAGTAGACTGCCGTTTCAGAACAACCCGTCGACATGATAAAAATAACAGAGCTGAAGCTTTTTTGGCTGATTCCGTAATGACAATTAATGTTGATGGCTCTGACAAAGAAATTTTTAGCTCTCTTGTTAATCAACAAAAAGAATATACTAAAATTGAAGAAGAAATAGAGGCTTACCTTAAATCGTCGGCAAATTCTTTAGAAGTGTCCAATCCGGGTAATACTGTTGCTTTGATAGTTTTGATTATTTTTGCAGCAGGTGCTGCTGTAGAATTTTACAGACATTTGCAGGAGCATGGTGCTGTATAGTTTTTCAACAAAACATTAATAAAATTAATAAAATCTTTAAAGATAATTTGAAAAAAAAACTTGTTATTGTATTATAGTCATACGGACTGTATCGTTATTTGTAAGATATAAGATGTTGAACCGCATATAAAAAAAGGAGAGGAAATTGTCTATTGTTCTGGATAAAAAACAGTGTTTGATTGCCGGTGACGGTGAATTACCCGTTGCTATGGCTGAATCTGCGCAAAAAAACGGGTTTGATGTTGTGGCAATTTCCCTGTCTTCCGACAACAGAAATAAGCTGAAAAAGTTTTGTACTAAGGTTTACAATTTTGGTCCCGGTGAAGTTTTAAAAATAAAACAAACTCTTATAGATGAAAAAATTACACAGGTTACATTTATTGGAAAAGTTCATAAGGGCTTGCTTTTAAGACGTCCTAAACTCGATATGGAAGCAATCCGCCTGATGAAAGAAGCTCAGAGATTAAATGACGATGCTGTAATGCTTATTATTGTAGACCAGCTTGAAAAAATGGGTATAAGAGTACTTGACCAGACAATTTTTATAAAAAATTTGATGGCACCGCCTGGTGTGCTCGGGGTACATGAACCTGACGAAGAACAGTCGTTAGATGTTGAGTATGGCTACTGGCTTGCTAAAGAAATGGGCAAACTCGATGTCGGTCAGTCTGTTGTTATTAAAAATAAGATGATTATGGCTGTTGAAGCAATAGAAGGCACTGATAAATGTATTGAAAGAGGCTGCAAATTAGGAGGTAAGGGGATTACTGTCGTAAAAGTCAGCAAACCGACTCAGGATAAACGTTTTGACATACCAGCAATCGGGCTTAATACCCTTAAAACAATGGATAGATTCGGTGCAAAAATTCTTGCTATCGAAGCGAACGAAACAATTATTGTTGATCAAAAAAAGGTTATAGACTTTGCCAATAAAAAAGGCATAATTGTAATGGCTATTTAGCAGACGGTTTTCCTTCTGTGCATAAAACCTTATACTCAACGGCTGCGGAGGCTTAAATTATGGAGAAAAAAAAGCTATTTATTGTTACGGGTGAACTCTCCGGCGACAAACATGCCTCGCTTGTTGTTGAACATTTACAAAAGTTGCGAAATGATATTGAAATTGAAGCAATTGGCGGAGAAAATTTAAAAAAAGCAGGTGTTAAACTTTTTGTAGACCATACAAAAGCTCACATGTCGGCAATGGGGCTTACTCCTAAAATACTTTTTGACCATCTGACTCTTGGTAAAAGGCTCGTTGATTATTTGATAAAAGAATATAAGCCGGATTTGGTTTTGCTTATTGATTATGGCGGGTTTAACCTTAATATTTCAAAGTTTTTAAAAAAAGCGGGCATAAAAGTTTTTTATTATATACCGCCTCAAATCTGGGCTTCTCGTAAATGGAGAATAAAAACCGTCAAGAAAAACATTGCCAAAGTAATGACAATTTTCCCGTTTGAAGAAGATATGTATAAAAAAGAGGGCATAGATGTACAATTTGTAGGACATCCGCTTGTATCCCAAATGCCGGCTGCAGCTGACAAAAATGAGGTTTTTGAAAAATACGGATTGGATAAAAATAAAAAACTTATTTCAATTTTTCCCGGCAGTCGTACGTTTGAATTGCATTATCTTGCTAAAACATTTTTAGAGGCGGCAAAAATTATTAAAGAAAAGAATAAAGATGTGCAGTTTGTTATTGCACAGGCTGACAGCCTCAGTGACAGAACTTTTTCTAAATTTATAAATGATACTGACATTAAAATAGTAAAAAATGCAAATTATGAACTATTAAGCACCTCGGATGCCTTGATGCTTGCATCGGGTACGGTTGCTCTAGAGGCTGCTTTATATAATACCCCGATGATAATAAGCTATAAAGGTCCGTGGTTTGCTTATCTTGTTTACAGGCTAGTACGCTGCATTGACAGAGTGTGCTTGCCTAATATTATTATGGATAAGGATATTGTGCCTGAACTTTTGATGGCGGATTCAAACCCTCAAACAATAGCGCATAACCTTTTAAAAATTTTAAATGATGAAACCTGCAGACAAAATATGATACACGATCTGTCGCAGGTTAAGGCTGTTTTGTCAAAACATGAGGCAGCAGCTGAGGTCGCTCAAATATTAAGTATGGAGCTGATGCAATGACCGGAGCTGAATCCAATAACACTGCTGAAATAAAAAAAATAAGCCTTTTTAAATTATTCTGGATATTTTTTAAAATAGGACTGGTGCTTTTTGGCGGCGGTTATGCTATTTTGCCTTTTTTAAAAAACGAGATGTGCGATAAGGAAAACATCTGCACAATGGAAGAAATTACAAATTATTATGCACTGAGCCAGTGTTTTCCCGGACTTGTCGCAGGGAATGTTTCTATGTTTACAGGCTATAAAGCAAGAGGTGTTGCCGGCGCAATCGCTGCTGTTACCGGAGTTTGTCTTCCTGCGTATTTAAGCATAGTGTTAATATTTTCGTTTTTGTCTGTGATTACTCATTATCCGATAGTACAAAGCATTTTTTCTGTTCTTGATATTGCAGTTTGCGTATTGATATTCCTGACAATCGTTGAATTGTGGGCGTTCTCTATATACGATAAATTTACGACATTTGTTTTTATAACTGCTGTTGCTGCTGCAATGTTTAATATATCACCATTTATAATAGTTATTAGTGCGGGCATAGCCGGACTTTTAAGGAATATTCTGCTGCCTAAAGCCGCAAAATGTGCTTGTACTACACAATGTGCCGACGATAAAGACACAGGAAAGGAGCAATCAAACGATGCATAATGTGTTGCTTCTTGCATTTGAATATATGAAAATAGGTGCGGTTGCTATTGGCGGCGGATACACTGTGATTCCGTTTTTGTATTATCTTGTGGAAAAATATCACTGGTTTAATGTTGCAGAAATCACTCAGATGATAGCTGTATCAAATCTTACCCCGGGACCAATAGGAATCAATATGGCAACTTTTGTCGGGGTTAAAGTCGGAGGTATTTTAGGGTCTGCTTTTACCACGGTGGCTTTTATGATTCCATCAGCCATAATAATATGCTCTCTGGCAAAATTTTTGAAAAAGAATAAAGAAAATAAATACATAAACTTTGTTATGTACGGATTGCGCCCTGCTGCTGTTGCGCTAATCGGTGTTGCAGGGCTAAAAATAATGAATACGACCTTCTTTCATTTTGAAAAAATTAAAGCAGCTCAGGGACTTTTGGACATAATTTCTTTAAAGGCATTAATTCTGCTTGCTGTATTTACGGCAATAGGTCTGAAAATGCGAAAAAATCCGATGATTTTAATAGTTCTTGCAATAGTGTTTGGATGTTTTATTCAAATTTAAGAGAAGATTTATCAAATACAGACTTGACAGCATGGATATTTTACAGGAATATATATGTTACAAACAGTTAATTAGTAATAATTGTTTGTAAAAGGCGGTCAGAAAGTACGAAGTACTCCGCCACAAAACACGTAATTGAAAATTAAATAAATTGCCCTGGTGGCAGGAACCAAAGAAGGGCAGAAGCAAGCAAAAACAATTAAGTATTGTTTTTGCCGGTGGGGTCAGAAAGTACGAAGTACTCCGCCACAAAACACGTAATTGAAAATTAAATAAATTGCCCTGGTGGCAGGAACCAA
>CALUSA010000084.1 GCA_944323275.1 Candidatus Gastranaerophilales bacterium | reverse complement strand
GAGTGCATAAAACAAGTTCAACCGCTATCTTATAACCTAGGCACTCGCAACAAGTCCATGGGGTCACTTCCGTACAATGCTAGACTCTGTGCTATTCGCACTCCGTGTACCACTCCTACAAGCAAGGTTCCACTCAGACATTATAAGCAAAAAACACCGGAGCATTCTCCGGTGTTTTTCATACAATCTTCTTTTAGTATTTTATTTTACAATATTCGTCGTTATTCTGGATACTTTGCATATATCTGTTTTCTGCAGAAAACGGATCGCAGTTGCCCTCTACAGTGTTATTAATATGTTTTATAGCAGCTTTGGTATATTTTTTGAGGATTTTATCCGGCAGATAACAATCATTATGAGAATATCTTATATGGCACAATTTGTTTTCTCTGCCGTAAACCTGCAAGCTTCCGTCATTAGATTTTGCAGGCGTACAGGTCGCTGCTTTTTCCCACACAGGGAGCATTACTTTAGCCTGTTGTTTAGCACCCTCGCTAAACCCCTGCCAAAAAATATCATCGGCTGTTTTATCTTTAGCAATTACCGCACTGCCAATGCTGAATGCAAGCAAAGACACAACCATAACTGTTTTTATATTCTTTTTCATACTGTATAACTCTCCTTTTTGTTAGAACATTAACCTGAAAAGAAGGAAACGTTTGTTCAATTTTTCCGAGAACTTACGCAGGTTCTTAGAGGTTTCGTTGACATTATTAATTGTGTCATTGAGTTCTTCTTTTTTATCTGTTGTAAGTCCGTTCACCGTTTCTAAAGTACATGACAGATCATCAAGAGCTTTGTTGAACTTGGTAACGGTTGTATTAATCTGTTCTTTTAACACGGGGTCTTTTGTCATTGTATTTACGTAAGCTGCGATTTCTGAAATATTTTTGCTGGCAGCGTTGAGGTTCTCCATAGTTTCTTTTGTCTTCGGATCTTCAAGAACTTTGCTGAGATTTTGCGACAGCCTGTCAATTGATTTTGTTGTAGACATCAATGTATCTTTAAAATCCTCATCGCCTATGATGTTGTTAATATTATCCGTAAGAACAATGATTTTAGCTGACAGTTTATCAGTTGTAACCATCAACGAATCCAAGTCCTTTTTGGAAGAATCAAGCAGAGCTTGAGTTTTATCAAGAGTTGAGTTTGCTTTTATAGTCAGCATATCAACATTGGCAACGATATTTTTTAAGTCCGCAATAATGTCATCAGACATAAGCGCACTGAGTTTTTCATTGGTTTCTGCAAGTGACATTGCTGCTCTGTATTGCAAATCCATAAAGTCTGAAAGTCTTAAAGGCTCAATTACCGTAAATCTTGAGGTAGATTTTGGATAAGCCAGCTCCATTTTGGTATAAGGTTTCAAGAATAAATAATTTTTAGAATCAGCTGTTTTTACTTTCGGCTGCATTCTATCCGGAAGCTGAAGTCCAGGTAAAGTAATAATATAACCTACTTTGTAAGCCGAAGGCGTTTTTATTTCTTCCTGAATATTTATGGGCAAAGTTTTTGTCTGGATAATTTCTATCTTTTTAACTTTACCGACATCGTAAGGTTTATTGCTTAAAATCATCTGCACTTTGTCATTTGCATGCAGAACCTGAGAGTGTTTGTTTATAGGCAGATAAATCGTTCTGAGCCTCGGCGGGGTAATTTCAAGGAACTGTTCGCCTATAATACCCGATTGTTGAATAGATATGGTAGAGGCATTGGGAATTATAATATCCGGTTCTGTTATAACAAATTTCACCCTCACATAAGGATCATCCGGATTGGTTAACACAGGGGTAATTTCTTCCACCTGACCGATTCTGAGCCCCATTAACTGTACAGCGGATCCGGGACGCATACCGTTTATGTCTTTAAAATCAACAAACAGCCTTTCTCCGGCTGAAAGTGCTCTGCCTTTTATCCATAGTATTGAAAAAATCAATATTATCAGTGCTGTTAAAGTTAATAAACCGACTTTAAATGAGGATGAAAAACGCATTTTATAAAATTCCTTTTATTTTTTATTAATCGCTTCCTGCTACTTTCATGGGGCCGTCTATGCAGGCATTTATAAACTGTTTTGTGTACTCGTTGCCGCCGTCTATCATATCCTGAGGGGTTCCAGAATACACGATTTTAGTATTATATAACATGATAACCTTTGTCGCACACCTTTGAATGGTGGATAATTGGTGCGTAACAATAACTGATGCGGGATTGAACTCGTCCTTTAATCTTACTATATAATCTTCAATCATTGTCGAGGACACAGGGTCAAGACCTGCCGTCGGTTCATCGTACAAAATTGTTTTAGGGTCTGTTACTACGGCACGTGCAAAGCTTACACGTTTTTGCATACCGCCGGAGAGTTCATGCGGCATTTTACTTTCAATGCCTTCAAGTCCGACTAATTTCAATTTCTGGGCAACAATTTCTTCAAGCTGCTTTTGAGTATATTTATTTTTGAATTCTTTTCTCTCTTTAAGAGCAAATGCTATGTTTTCAAAAACATCCAAAGAGTCAAACAAAGCAGAATACTGAAAAACCATGGCGATATCACCCTCAGAAACGACTATTTCACCGCTGTCAGGCTGAGTTAACCCGCAAATCAGTTTTAATATGGTACTTTTACCGGCTCCGCTAAGACCGACAACAGCCAGAATCTCTCCGTCTTCAACCTTAAACGATATATCATCCAGAACGGTTTTACCTTTAAAAGATTTTTTAAGATGTCTTACATCTATGCTCATTGTATTTGTCCTTGTATTCTAAAATGTTAAATGCCAATTTTTTATTAAAAAAAGAATATTGAAGCGAATATATAATCGATTATGCAAATCGCAACAAACGACCACACAACCGCTTTTGTCGTAGAAAGACCTACGCCCTTGGCTCCGCCGTATGCGAGATAACCGCAGGTACTGCTGATTATTGCTATTGCCGCACCAAAACATGCAGCTTTGCCTAAAGATACAAAAATATCTTTAAGATACAACCCCTGCCATAGCGAACTTATATAATTAAGTCTGCTTATATGCGCACTCAAATGAGCGGCAACACCGGAGCATATAAGCCCAAAGGTCGAGGCTATTATTACAACAACAGGCATCATCACAAAACCTGCAATTACACGTGGAATAAACAAATACTCTATAGGATTAACCTTAAGCACCTTAAGTGCATCTATCTGCTCTGTTACCCTCATTGTCGCTATTTCAGAAGCATAAGATGAACCTATCATCGAAATAATTGCAAACCCGGACATAATAACCCCGAGTTCTCTCGTTGTAACAACAGCCATAAGGGCACCGACAAATTTTTCACCGCCCTGCTTAACCATCTCGGGTGCCACCTGCATGGAAATAATGACTGACACCATACCAACAATAGTCAAAGTAATCGGCAAAGAATCCACCGCAAAACGGGAACACTGTTCCAGTATGAGTTTCCACTTCATCTGCCTTTGTACAAGTGCCTTTATCGTCAGATAAAACACCTGCCACGTTCTTATACCCATTTCGCCGAGGGTTTCAAAAAAATCCTGCGTCTGGTTAACAAGCATTTTGCCTAATGCAAATGTGGCACTCTGTTTGAATATTTCTATTATTCCCGAATGATTCATGAGATATATTGTACCAAATTTTAACTTGTTTGGTAATACATTGTTTAAACAGTTTATTCTTTTAATAACGACAAATAAACATTTTATAATTTTTTATTTACGCTGCATAACGATTGGTCTATAATTAATAAGATATCAAACAAATACGGAGTCTTTACCATATTTTCCGTGACAGCAAAACAAGAGGTATATAATGGAGCAAAATACTAAAAAACAATTCGATGAATACATCAACCTGATAGAACAAAAACTCGACGAATTTTTGCCCGTACAATACCCGCAGGAAATCTGGGAATCCATGAGATATTCCGTACTTGCCGGCGGAAAAAGACTGCGCCCGATGCTTTGTCTTGAAACCTGCAAAGTTATATCAGGCAGCTTCGCACAGGCAATTCCAACCGCCTGCGCCATTGAAATGCTTCATACTCAAAGTCTTATACACGACGACTTACCCTGCATGGATAACGATGATTACCGCAGAGGAAAACTCACAAACCATAAAAAATTCAGCGAATCCACTGCCGTACTCGCAGGAGATGCTTTGCTTTCTTTTGCACCGCAGATTATTATTCAAAAAACGCCTAAAACAGTTTCAAACGACAAAATACTGAAAGTTCTTGAAGAATTTCTTATAAGTGCAGGTGCAGAAAAACTCATTGCCGGTCAGGTTGTTGATATAGCCTCTGAAGGCAAACAAATTGACAAACAAACACTGACTTTTATACACGAAAACAAAACAGGCGCACTGTTTAAACTTTCTTTAAGAGCAGGTGCCATTCTTGGCGGTGCTGATGAAAAAACACTGCAGGCTGTTACTTTATTTGCACAAAAGCTCGGTCTGGCTTTTCAAATTATGGATGACATTTTAGATGTTACTTCAACGCTTGAAGAACTCGGAAAAACTCCGGGGAAAGATGCACTGGAAGAAAAAGCCACGTACGTAAGCCTTTACGGACTGGAAGAAGCTAAAAAACAGGTAGCTTCACTTTGTGCTTGTGCTTGTGATATATTAAAAGAGAACAATATTAAATCTACAATTTTAACAGGGGTTGTTAAAAGTATCGCAGAAAGGGTTTGTTAATGTACCAGATGGGGACAGCGATAGAAGTTTTAGGTAACGGTTTTATTGCCGCATTTATTGCACAGGTATTAAAATTTATATACTACGTAATAGTACACAAAAAAGTTAATTTTAAAATATTTACAACCACAGGCGGCATGCCCAGCTCTCACAGCGCAGGTGTTATAGCACTTTCTATGACTGTAGGGTATATCGAAGGTTTAAATTCCGTAATCTTTGCAGTGGCTCTGGGTTATGCCTTTGTTGTTATGTATGATGCAGCAGGCATAAGACGTTCCGCCGGCAAAATAGCAGCAACAATGAACAGGGTCATGGAAGAATTCTATGCTCACAGACCGTCCGCTGCCGGAGAAAAACTCAAAGAGCTTCTCGGACATACTCCGTTCGAAGTTTTTATGGGGGCTATTCTTGGGATTGTTGTTTCTTATGTAATACATTTTTTGATTCTGCAATAAAGTGTTAATATAAAATTATGCCATGTACTGATTTCAGCCTGTATAACAATTTCTTTTCAGCAATTTTAATACTGGATTCCAAACAAAAAATTGTATTCAGAAATATTGTGTTCGTAAAAACCTTCGGCAATATTAAAAATCCGGAAAAATTTTCTAACTGTTTTTCGTGCGATGTATGTGTTCTTGACTCTGACAACCTTCTTGATGCAACCCCGCTCAACTTTGCGATACATTCAAAAGAAAGCTTTAGTACTCTTGCTTCGTATCAAAAAACAAAGGAACAACAAATTCTTTATTTTCAAATAACATCTTTTAATGAAGGTGATTACAAAATCATTGCCTTTAAAAATATCACAAACGATATTTTGTACGAGGAAACCGAAAAAAAATATGCTTTTATCCGCCAGCAATATCTGAATATTGCAGAGGAAAACAAGCAGTATGCAACCCTTCAGCAAAAAGCACAAACTCAGGCAGTAAAACTTGCGCTTATGCACAGGGTATCAAACGTAATAAGAGAGTCTATGGATATAACAAAAATTATCCGCTCAACATTAAAAGAATTATTTAACCTGCTCGGGGCATTTAAAGTCTATTATGCTGAATCAAAATCAGGAGATTATTATATAAATTCTGTTTATCCTGAAAAATTCAGCACTCTTGCAGGCGAAAACGTAAAAGTTTCACCCGAAACCCAAAATTTTATTAAAACAAAATCAATATGCACAAATTCCTGCATAAAAGAATATCTTAACAGCGAAATAACCTATCCTGCACCTGTTACAAGAATAATTGTACCTGTTTACAGGATGCATGAAATTCTCGGAGTTTTAATAATTTATACAAACCAAAAATATTTTGATGAATCTCAAAACGATGTACTGCAGTCAATTGCAGCTCAACTGGCGTCTGCTATAGTTCAGGCATCTTTATTTTTAGAGATAAAACAAAAAAACGAAACACTTGAAAAAACACTAAAGGAGCTTAAAGAAACTCAATTACAGCTTATAAATTCAGAAAAAATGGCTTCCTTAGGTCAGCTGGTGGCAGGGGTTGCTCACGAAATTAACACACCTCTCGGTTCAATTAATGCAAACAACGATATTTTAAACAAAATGCTCTCCAAGCTTTCGCAAAAAGATAACGATAAACTCATTGTCGACAATCTTAAAAATATCAACAAAATTGATAAAGAAGCAATAAAACGCATAAGCGGTATTGTACAAAGCCTAAAACGTTTTGTCAGACTCGACGAGTCAGAACTTCAATCCGCTGATATCAACAATGAACTTGATTTAACACTTGAACTCATTAAACACGAAACAAAAAACAAAATAGAAATTATAAAAAATTACGGCAACATTCCGCAGATAAAATGCTATCCCAACATGCTTAACCAGGTGTTTATGAACATACTCATAAATGCCTGCCAGAGTATTAAAGATAAAGGTTCAATAACAATAACTACAGCTTTTAACAATAATATTCTTTCAGTAAAAATTAAAGACACCGGTTCCGGCATAGATGACAGTATAAAAGACAAACTTTTTAATGCGGGAACAACAACAAAAAAAATCGGTACAGGGCTGGGGCTTGCCATATCACAAAAAATTATTGAAAAACATAACGGAAAAATATATTTTGAATCACAAAAAGACAAAGGTACTGAATTTACCATAGAAATTCCTGCATAAATTTAAAATTTCATACAGTCAATCGTGAAATACTCTCCGTAATGCTTTGGAATAATAAAATTTTTATAAAAGACAACCTGCTGATTACTCAATCCGCAGAATAATAAATCAATTTAAAAACCCGTCAGATGTTTATCCAAACTGTTTCTTGTATAAAAATAATGTTCATGTTATAAATTTTTTACCATCGTATTTTACGATGAGTCTTAAAGATTGGACGTATTAACGTTTGAAAAAAAATATAAAACTCGCAAAACATGCCGGTTTTTGCTACGGTGTAAAAAGAGCCGTATTAACTACTAAAAAACTAAAAGCCGAAAATCAGAATAAAGAAATTTTTGTTCTTGGCGAATTGATTCACAATTCGCATGTTATCAATGAACTTTCAGAACTCGGCATACATACCGTTGATTCACTGCCTGAGGACGGGAAAGGCATCTGTATTGTCCGCAGCCACGGTGCGTCACCCGAAGTATTTAACGATATAAAACAAAAAGGATACGAAACAGTTGATTTAACCTGCCCTGATGTAAAAAAAGTGCAGCAAAAGGCAATACAACTTGTAGAAGAAGGTTTTATGCTGGTTATTGTCGGCAAGCCCGAGCATCCTGAGGTTTGTGCAATAAAAGCCAATGCTCAGATTTTTGGTGACAAAATCATAGTTGCGCCCGATGTACAAACTCTTACTAACTACGAAAAAGAATTGCGTGACCATAAAAAAATAGGTGTTGTTGTCCAAACAACACAGCGTATTGAAAATTTAAAATCCATTGTGGATTATTTAATTCCGCTGGCAAAAGAACTAAAAGTATTTAACACCATCTGTGCCTCTACATCTTTAAGACAAAACGAAGCCAGAAATCTTGCCGGAGAATCCGAGCTTATGGTTGTAGTCGGCAGTAAAAAAAGCGCAAATACAACACATTTAGCAGAAATTCTAACAGGAATAACTCCTACTATACATATCGAAACCGGTGACGAATTAAAAAATTACGAACAGCTTATAAAAAAAGTTCAAAATATAGGTGTTACAGCAGGTGCCTCAACACCTGACGCCATCATCGAAGATGTAATCAAAAAATTAAATCAATACTAAATACAGAAAGGAAAATAAAAAATGACAACAGCTCAATTAGATGAATTTGAAAAATTATTGGAAGAATCTTTTACATCAAAGCTCAGTGTTGCTGACGTTGTAAGAGGTCAAATCGTAAAAAAAGAAAATGACGGCTACCTCGTTGACATAGGGGCCAAATCAGAAGGTTTTCTCCCCGTAAGAGAAATTCCTTCTTCTATGGCAGACGAACTTAAAATAGGCGATTGCAAAGAGTTCTATATCTTAAAAGAAGATGAAGAAGAAAAAAGCGGAATGCTTCTTTCCTTAAAAAGAGTTGCTTGTGCACAGGCATGGCAGATTCTTCAAAATGCTAAAATCTCAGGCGAAACAGTTATGGCTAAAGTTGTTTCACTCGTTAAAGGCGGCGTTATCGTTGAAGTTCAAGATTTAAGAGGTTTTATCCCTGCTTCTCAATTAAGAACAGGCATGCCTTTTGACGGTCTTATGAATCAGGAAATCGAAGCCAAAGTTCTTGAAGCCGATGCCAAAAGAAACAAACTTATCCTCTCTCAAAGACAGGCTCTTGCAGAACAAAGAGAACAACTCGTTGATGAAGTTATTTCTAACCTTGAAGTTGATCAAAT
>CALUSA010000083.1 GCA_944323275.1 Candidatus Gastranaerophilales bacterium | reverse complement strand
TTTACGAGCCATACATATCAGGATGCCCTCGGGTACAAGCGAGGTCCCACTCAGAGATTTTATAAAAAATAAAAAGCCTTTGACTTTTATCAAAGGCGATGATTCGGTTAGTAATTTTGGTAGTTAGGTTATAGAATTTATGGAGTTAGTAAAAAATTCACACTTAAAATAAATAATCACTTACACACTTTTAAAACTTTTAGTTTTCCTGATTTTACAAGAGTCCTCAAAGTTAAAAATTTACTCTTTTAAACAATTTGTTTACAAAACTTTATATATAAAAATTTATTAATGAGTGAAAAATAAAATATATTTTTTTATTGTTACAACAAAATAAAAAGCCCCTTAAAAATTTAAGGAGCTTTTATCAATTTTGGTTTTATGTCAGTTTGACATCGGGTTAGTTAAACACCTGCTGTTTTCTTTTGAGGTGCAGCACCCGGAATAGCTTGCCAGTTGGCAGCCATGATTTTTTTGAATGATTTGAGAGCTGTGTCTTCAAGTTCGCCAAGTTCATCAGCTGCCATAATGAGTTCTCTCAACGGCATTAATGCTCTTTGATCTCTTAAAACGCCTAATGCTGCTGCAGCACCAGCCCTTACTAAATCATTTTCTTTTTTGTTCTGCATAACTTCTATCAAAGCAGGAACTGCTTTTTTATCATTTAATTTACCTAATGAAGTTACTGCATATATTCTGACATTTACCCATTCATCGTTCAGCATAGTGATGATTTTATCAACTGCTTTAGGGTTGCCGATTTCGCCTAATGCTCTTGTAGCATCGCATCTTACGTTAACCTTTTCATGGTCTAAAGATTCGATTAAAGCATCTGTAGCAACATCACCGATTTCAATCAAAGCATCGGTAGCAGTGATACAAACTTGTGGATTTTCGTCATTTAATGCTTCAACTAACGGCTCAACAACTTCTTTACCGCCAAGACGACCTAATGCACGTGCAGCACGTACACGAACATCAACGTTACGGTCTTCTCTCAAAGATTCGATAAGCGGTGTTGTTGCACTGATGTCACCGAGTTCGCCTAATGCTCTTGCAGCATACAAACGAACTGAACCGTTTTTGTCGTTTTTAAGAACATCGATAAGCGGTTCTACAGCTTGTGAATCGCCTATTTCTCCAAGAATACGAGCAGCATTATATCTAACTTTTTCAGAATTGCTAGTTCTTAAATCATTGAGTAATTCATCAAAAGATTTTTTTGCCTGTTTTTTTCTTGAGTTCACACTAATTGTCATGTCTTTCCTCCGACATTACCTACTTATAAATTTCCTACACGTATATTTAAAAACTTTTTCATTCAATTTATTGACTGTTTAATAACGATTTTTAACAATATCTTTACATAGGTTTTAAAGGGTAAAGAGAACACTTATTCTTCTCTGTTTTTTTATTATAGCATTTTTTTTAACTCATGGAATACTTCTAACGTCTAATTAGTATAAAAAAATGAATTTGTTTTTTTAAAAATAAAGTTGTTTTTGTAAAATTAACACATGTATATTCGTGATTTTTGTAACAATTTGTTAATAAATTTGAAAACAATTTTTTTTGTGCAAGACAGATATAAAAAATATTAATTCTTTAGCTTAATAACCCTCTACCAACCTTTTTTGCCTTCCAGCCAATCAAGTATTTTTATTATTGTCATTCCGACAAATGCACCCAAAAACAGACCGTCAATTAATCTTATAAAATCATTTGTTACAAATAAATTGAAATACTCTGCGGCAATTTCGCCAATCGCCAGAGTTCCTATAATTATGTAAACAATTTTATTCATTTTAAATTTATGCAAATAAGCGTACATTGTAATTGCACCTGCAATATAACCACCAACGCATCTTGCGCAAATTGCTATGGGATTCCCTAATATCAAAAATATTGATGAGCCATGAATTTTACATAGCTTATGCAAAAAATTATACAAAAAATCAGAAACAACAAAAACTTTCATAGAAGCAAAAGCCGGAGCGGCAAACGCAGCTATTACAACAAACACTGCAAATGCTGCAAACAACCCGATTATTGCATTTTTAAAACTCCACTTTAAAATATTGCTCATTTTTTTAACTCCGACAGTTTAATTTGTATAAATAAATTATACATGTAAAAAGCAAGAATATAAAAAATATAATAATTGCATTTATTACATAATTGCCTATTTCGATATTCCTGCCAATATTATTTTATATTCCTGCAGGATATCTCTATTTATTATCAATTTCAGTTGTCTAAATGAGATGTCCTATTTTTTTAAGATTAATATTTTTTATATTCCAATCATATTGCGGGACTTTGTTTTTTCTTTCTGCGGGTTCAAGGTTATTAGTTTCAGGTTTTAAAGTTTGAGGTTTAACTGTTTTGTTTACTGCAGGTTTTGTTTGAATAGCCGCAGCAGGTTTCTCCATAACAGGAGTAATAAGTTCCGGTGTACTTTGAATATTTTCTGCAGGTTGAACTTCTACAGCAGGAATATATTTTTCTCCCCTTAATTGAGGCGGCTGTGAATCATAAATGTCTTCTCTTATTGAATCAAAGAGTCTTGGTTCTTGTTTTTTCACTTTTACGGGTTTCTGGTCGATTGCGGAGTTTTCTTCTATCCGTTTAAGCTCTGCTTGTTGCCGTTTTTGTTCAAGCATACGGACATTTTCTATATATTTTTGCTGTTCTTTTTCAATGCGGCGTTGTTCTCTTTTTGATTTATAGTTTTCTTGCGCCTCATTTATATTTTGTTTTACATCGTTTAAATTTTGCTTAACAACTTCGCCGTTAACCGTAGGGTAATACAATTTTGTTCCTTCATTAATGAATCTGCTTTTCATTTCTATTGCCTTGGGTTCTTCCTGAGGAACTATCCAAGGATTAACTTTTTCGTCTACTTTTTTTGCAACGTACTCTGACATATTTACCGAGTATTTTTTAATCTTGGACAACTGAGCATACCCGGGTGAAAACTGTGCAAACCCAATATCATAATCATGTGCTTTTAAATCTCTTAAATACATATCCTGCCAGATTACGGAATATGTTTTTTTATCTATTAAAGAAACGAGCGTACTCAACCTGTACGTAGGAATAACAGGGTCGCCTTCAGCAATACCGAGTTTATTCCACCAAGTGGTTTTTAAAAATCTGCTTTGAATATCCATGCCGCTGGTGATAAGCAGTATATAATCAGCGTCCATGCTATGGGTTACACGTTTTAAATTAACAAAATCTATGTTGTAATTATTTTTGTATTCCCGAAAAAAAGTAAGATAATAAAGCGGTATATTTTTTTGTGTAATATTAGCCATGGTTTCCCCGAGCAAAGGTGCTTCAACACGTCCCGTTTTATTAAGCTCGTTGATTATATCGGCAGCAATTATATCAGCTGCAGCCCCGCAGGTTAAATAAGTGGTTCCGTTTCTTTGACCAGAATCGCTAAGTACAAGCACTTTGGGTACTTTATGCTCCTGCGCTTGACAGTCTGTTTGTATGGCAAAAAACATACCCAAAACGACTGATACAAATATTATTAACTTTATTATCCTGTTAAAAATCATACTTATCCCCATTGTCTTAATTTTTATTATCAGCTATTTTATATAAATTTCTATCCCTTAAATACAGTATTTTTCTACATTTAGGGTTAAATTTTTTTATTGTTGTAGTAAAATATATTTTACAGAAATTATACAAACAGGTATTTTGTATATGTTAGACAATCAGGAACTTTTGAATTTAGCAAAACAGGCATGTGCCAATGCTTATGCTCCGTATTCAAAATTTAATGTCGGAGCTTGTGCCCTTTATGACTCGGGCAATTATTATTTAGGCTGTAATGTAGAAAACGCAAGTTACGGGTTGTCCTTATGTGCAGAACGCAATGCAATGTCAAATGCAATAGTTGCAGGTGAAAAAGGCAAACTTATTAAAATAGCAATATATTCCACCAATACAAAAAATTGTATGCCCTGTGGTGCTTGCAGACAATGGATGGCGGAATTTAAAAAAGATAAAAATCTGCAAATAATACTGGAAAGTGAAGATTCCAAATGTGCCGTCTTCACTATTGAAGAATTATTGCCTTACGGTTTTGAATTATAGTAATTTATTGCAAATATAATAAACGATATCTGCATAAAAGTATATTTTATGTAATTTTTTCTGCACTTAATTTTTAAAAATTGCGGTTTTTTGATAAAATTATTAAAGAATTAAGACTGCGAGGAGAAAATATGCTACAAATTTTGCTGGCACTTGTTATGGGATATTTGATAGGTTCAATACCTACCGGTTATTTGATTGTCAAGGCTAAAACAGGTGAGGATATAAGGAAAGTAGGTTCCGGTTCTACAGGGGCAACAAATGTAAAAAGAGTACTCGGTAAAAAGTGGTTTTTTATAGTAATGATTTTAGATGCCATAAAAGGTGCTCTGCCGGTTGTTTTGGCTGCATTGTTTTTACATGCTTATGCGCAATACGGAATTACTCCAGTCGCAGCTGCAGTTGCGGTTCTTGTAGGACACAGTAAATCAATATTTTTAAAATTCACCGGCGGAAAATCAGTTGCCTCGGGTGTAGGAACAATTATTGCACTTTGCTGGCCTGTTGGTCTGATTATAGCTGCAATCTGGGGTATAATCACCTGGATATCAAAATATGTTTCTTTAGGTTCAATAATAGCTTTAGCAATTTCGCCTTTTCTTATGTGGGCATTTAAACAGCCTTTAGGCTATATTGCTTACGCTGCTGTCGGTGCGGTGTACATAATATGGCTGCACAGAGAAAACATAAAAAGACTTATCAAAGGTGAAGAAAATAAAGTAAGACAATAAGGTAAAATAAATATGCCTCAATATAACGGTTTTAAAACAGTACCTAAAATTGCAATAAACGACCACGATACGTTGTCACTTGTTTACACTCCGGGCGTCGGTGCATCTTGTTTGCAAATAGCAAAAAATCCTGAGGCAGCAACGGTTTATACTAACAAAATAAACTCTGTTGCAGTAATTGCTTTTGATTATGAAGAAGCAATTAAACGTGCAATATTTTTAAAAAGTGTTCTTTTAATTGATGCTTATCCGCTTGTTATAAAAAAAGATATTCTTAAATCGGATTTAAAACTTGCAATAGAAAATATTTATATAAATTTTTGTGCAATAGATTTGTCTTTAATTCAGGATTTTGTCAGTGATATAGATTTTAATATTGATATTCCTGTTTTAAAAGCACCGGTATCTGACTTAAAAGACTTTTTTGGTGCTATTGCAAGAAATGTTTTTATGCTGGACACATCAAAACTTAAAGGTGATGTTAAAGAACGTTCTTTGCAACTGCACGAGCTTGCCGGCGGAGTTATTGAAACTCAACTGACCGAACAAAAACGTGAAAAACCTGTTGCAATTGTTTCTGACGGTACTGCAGTGCTTGGCTTTGGCAATATCGGTGCACTTGCTGCAATTCCGGTTATGGAAGGCAAAGCAGCATTACATGCCGAAATGTCTGATATAAATTCAATGTCTTTTTGTATAAAAACACAGGACAAAAACGAGTTAATAAAAATTGTGCAGATTTTTGAAGACTCTTTTTCTGCAATACACCTAGAAGATATTGCAGCTCCTGTTTGTTTTGATGTGGAAAAAAATCTGTCAAATACGCTTAAAATCCCTGTATTGCATGATGACCAGCATTGCACGGCAATCATTGTACTTGCAGGAATTTTAAACGCACTATCGCTGACAGGTAAAAAACTCGAGCATACAAAAATCGTAATAACCGGAGCAGGTGCAGCCGGCAGTGCGATTACAAAACTTTTATTACATGCCGGAGCAAAAAATATAATTCTCTACGATATAAACGGAGCGGTATTTAAATGCAGAGAGTCAAACGACAAGTATCTTGAAGAACTTGCTCAAATTACAAATCCCGATGACGAAAGAGGCTCTTTGGAAGATATAATAAACAACGCTGATATATTTATAGGAGTATCTAAAGGCGGGCTTTTGACAAAAGAAATGGTTGCAAAAATGGAATATCAGCCGATTATCTTTGCACTGGCAAATCCCGAACCTGAAATTTTGCCTGATGATGCTAAAGAAGCAGGAGCCTATATAGTAGCAACAGGCAGAAGCGATTATCCTAATCAGATAAACAACCTGCTTGTATTCCCGGGGTTGTTTAAAGGGCTTTTGGACGGTCATATAAATAAAGTAACGGACGATCTTAAACTTGAATGTGCAATAATGATTGCGTCAATGGTAGAAGAAGATGAACTTACCGTCGACTGCATTATACCGGATGCGCTAAATCGTTTGCTGCCATTAAAAATCTCACAGGCAATAGTCGATAAATTCGGAAATGCTTAAGGCTTAATCTTTGCCCAGAGGTTTTTGAAGAAATTAGCAATAGCAGTGCCTGCTGATTTTAAAGAATTGCCTATATTTTTGAAGAAATTTCCGGCAGATGTTGTCCATGTACCGTTTTTAATTGCTTTAATACCTGCGCCCAATTTATAAAGCCCGAAGGCACTTAAGCCTGTTAAAAGAATTACAAGGGCGGCTTTTTTCCAACCGTCGTTTTTCGGCTGTTTAACAAAATCATTTATTTGATTTTTGTCAGGCACGCCCTGCGGGTTGCGAGGTTGTTCCGTTGCTACGGTTTGATATACATTATTTCTTGGCAGCGGTGCCGGAGCAGGTGCAGCCGGCAGTGCATCGGGCAAAATTTGACCCGGAACTGACGGCGGCCAGCCTCTTTGTGCTACGTAATTTTGAAGATAAGGTGACGGCTGGTCTGTAATATATCCGACAACATCGTCTGCGACAATGCCATGAGTTGTCAACAGATCGAAACAGTTAGGATAAATTGGTGCTCCGTAATGAATTGGCTGCATAATTGTAATCTCACACTTATTAACACTTATTTAGCAAACGGTAAGAAATACTTCACTTTTTTCCTTCCGTTTTACATGCTATATAAGTATTCTCACAAGTTGAAATTGACTTTTTATACAAATTCGTGTTACAAAACTTAATTAAATATACTGCTGCAACACTTCACCGCCTTGAGCTCTTATTGTACTTTCAAGATCAGGTGTATTAATTTCAAAAATATGAGCCTGTGCAGGACCGAGGTCAATATCTATAGCATTATTTTCAGCCTGCCAGCTGCTGCCTGTACCGTATTTTGGTGCGATATCGTTTAATGCTTGAGATGCATTCAATCCCGGAATTTCAACTTTTACATGCTGTCTTGAATTAACATCATGGTTTGCAATTGTAATCAGTGTTTTACCGTCTTTGCATCTTGCATAAGCAATAACTTCATCAAGTTTATCATTATCAACTTTCAAAGGAATATAAGAGCCTTTTGTAATAAGTTCACCGTATCTCGGTCTGACACAATTCATCAGATATCCGAAATGCTGACCGATTTCCGGATGATTGCCTTTTGGTTGTCTTGAACTGTTGAAAATATCCAGACGCTGGGTGTGGACATAGTATTTTATGTTATCTTTAGTCGGAGTAGCAGTTTCAAAATATTGAATTATATTTTTATATTTTGATTTTTCGTTAGCCAGTTCTTCTATTTTTTTATTTTTATTGTCTGTAGCAAGCAGCTCTTTCAGATTTTTGTATTCTCTTGCAGTATAAAGCACATCCGTAACAAGATCACTAAAGTTGTCATTCTTTAATGCTGCTGCGTATGTCATATTTTTATCTGTCAAAATCTTGTTGTTTTCACTTCTTTCAAGTAAAAATTTAATTGCCTGTGAGTATTTTGGATCATTTTCCAAATCCGCAAGTGTTTTGTTTTTATCAGAAGATTTATACAATTTTGAAATAACAGGTGCATTATCTATTGATTGCAGCATATATTGTATAGCTGTATCGTAAATTGGATTTTTAATGAGTTCTGCAAAAGTTGAATCTACATATTCTTTGCCATAACCATAAAGGTATCTGTCACCTGATTCAAAACCTGAGAGAATATATGGATTTGTCATAGGCAAGGTAGTTTGTATAACGTTAGTCATCATACAATAATCAGGACCGCCGTGTGACATCGGACTGTCATCATCGTGTGTTGCAAACGAGCCTATTAAAGATTTGCCTTTTGGCAAAATATACTCATTTGTTTGAGCATCTCTTGAAATATTAAGGCTTTCTTTTATAAAACTATGGAAGTCTTTTGCTTTCCACATGTGGAATATATGATACTGACCGTAATATGAGTCAAAACCAGCTTTTAATGCTTCAAAAGGACGATCCGCCGGCATGTTTTTCATAGGAGAAGCATCTTCGTTTGTATAACATTCGGCGAGGAATGCAAATTCAGGATCTTTGCTTCTTGCATAAGAGGTCAATTCATCCCAGAATTCAGGAGGTTTTGCTCTGCCTACATCGGCTCTGATACCGTCAATACCAAGATTTATACACATATCAATGAATTTTTTGTGATAATCCAATAAAGCCGGATTCAAAATTCTTCTGTCTTCGTCCTGCCACGGGTTGAACATTCTGATATCTTCCCAGCCTTCCGGAGTTTTCGGATTTCCTTCAGCATCAGTTGCTCTTAAATCAGGTCTGGCATTGTAAAGATCAACAGACATACAGCTTGGCAGGTCAACCATAACTTTTATATTACGTTTGTGACATTCTTTTATTGCGTCTTTAGCTTCTTCAAAAACATTTTT
>CALUSA010000082.1 GCA_944323275.1 Candidatus Gastranaerophilales bacterium | reverse complement strand
GTACTCCTTACATACTTACTTTGCTTTTTACTTACATTTATATAAAAACAAAATATTTTTGCTATATTCATTATATACTTATTTTGTTACATTTGTTTACAAAAACAAGAATTAATTATAAAATATAAAATATTAATATATTAATAAGATAATATGGATATCTAGAAACTAATTGAATTATTGTTAAAATTCTAATAGAATAATTATTATGGAAAATCTTTCTGAAAAAATAACAACTCTGCAAAAAAATTTTTATGACCTGAACAGTTTGTTTGAGCTTAGTATTATAGCAACACAGGCTGATTCAATAGAAGATTTGATAGAAAAAGTTACGGAATTTATTACTCAGGGGCTTAATATTTCTGATGTAAGATTTTTCATAAATCATGACAGAGTTTATTACATGGTTGCAACAAGCAGCAATGAAACACAGGAATATTTTCAGTTTGAAAACGATGATGAGGGATTCTGGGAAGTATTAAACAAAAACGAATTTATAAAGGTGTCTGATTCTGCAGGCAAACCTATTTATCGTTCTTTCTGGGAGAAATACGATCTTGAAAATCTTAAAAGCTGTTATTTCAAACTTTTCCAGAAGGATAATGTTCCTTACTTTATATGTTCCCTCGGGTCTAAAAACGGCAAAAACGAATACTCCAATGAAGATTTAAGATATTTAACAAAGATATTTAATTACATAGGTCCTATACTTATTAAATATATTAAGCGCAGAGAGCAGGAAAATGACCTTAAACGGCTGCAAAAATCTTTGCATAACATTTCTATTTTGTACAATATTTCGCAGGCGGTAAATTTTATTGACGATTTAAAACGCCTTTTGCGTGTAATTTTAAACAAAGCATTAGAAACAATTGATGCAGAAAAAGGTTCTTTGATGCTGTACAATTTTACGGAAAATGTACTGCAGACAAAGGTTGTTTACGGTCTTGCCGATAAAAATCTTGAAACGGAAATCAATAACGGGCTTATTGAATGTTCAAAAATAAAAGTCGGCGAGGGGATTGCCGGTACTGTTTTTGTTGAAAAAAAATCCATAATTTCAAACCTCGGTCAAAATGACCCGAGATTTATAGACAACGGACAGGAACTCACTGTTAATTCGCTTTTATGCGTACCTTTGATAGCAAAAGGCGAGCCAATCGGGGTAATAAACATTACCAACAAACTTAACGGCAAACTTTTTAACAAGCAGGATCTGGAATTTATCGAGGCACTGGCTAATCAGGCTGCCATTGCAATTGATAACGCAAAACTTTATGAACTGGCAACAAAAGACGGTTTGACAAAATTATATATATACAGACATTTCTACACCCTGCTTGAAAACGAAATCAAACGTTCATCAAGATACAATCACGAAATGACACTGCTGATGATGGACATAGACAACTTCAAACAGGTTAATGATACCTACGGTCACCCTGTAGGCGATCAGGTTTTAAGAGAAATTGCAAACTGTATTCAACAGACAGTAAGGAAAATTGATATTGCTTCAAGATACGGCGGCGAAGAATTTACGGTAATTTTACCTGAAACAAATATAAAAGATGCAAAAATTATCGCAGAACGTATAAGAAAGAATATAAGCAAAATAAAAATTAATGTTAAAGACGATATTTACATTTGCCCTACTGTAAGTATCGGTATGAGCGAGTATCCTTCCTGTGCACTTGACGAACAGACTTTGATAGAGCTTGCCGATGTTGCCCTGTATAATGCAAAAAACAACGGCAAAAATTGTGTTTGCGAATATAACACAAACAACGGATGTATTCTTTTACCCAAAAGTGATGATTAATTATCTGCATTTAGAACTTGCGGCTTTTCTGGCAGCTTAATGCAGTGTGCCATACAGTGAAGATTCAGATTCTTACAGGCTTTAATTCCTGGCACGGCTTTGCCTGCTTTTTAAACACGCACAATCTTTGCATAGCTGCAAAGATTGACTTTTTAGAATGAAAAATTTTGACGGATTATTACCCCAGCCTTACTATAGGCTGACTGCCTGCATTTTGGGAAGGTAAACTTCAAAATCCCTACAACACTGCTAATAAACATTAGTATAAACCCAGTAGCTGCGAAAAACTTTTTTGATATATTCTGCGGTTTCAGGGTATGGAATATTTTCCACAAATTCGTCAAAATTACTGTAGTCAAGATTATTTTTCCAGTTTTCAACAGCATTAGGACCGCCGTTATATGACGCAACGACAAGCAAATCGTCGTTATGCAGTGTTGATTTAACATAATTCAAATACGAACAGCCTATGTTTATATTTGTAGCAGGCTTGTACAGAGAAGAAACACCATTGTACGGTATGCCTTTTTGGTTAGTAATATATCTTGCGGTTGAGGGCATAATCTGCATTAAACCTGTTGCACCGGCAATACTTCTTGCATCCGGGTTAAAATAACTTTCTTCTCTGATTATAGATATAACAAGATATGGATCTAATTTATACAATCTTGAAGTATTGTTAACAATATCCTGATAATGCAGAGGATAAGCCAGTTTATACAGACTGTCTTCAAAGTCAGGTTTTTGTTCCAACGAGTCTATAAAATCACGTGCAAGAACAGCCGAGGTTGTATATTCTCCTTCTTTATATTTAATCCAGCTTAAAAGAGCTTTATTATTTTCGTCAATTTCCTGTATAAGCTTAAAATCGTTGAGTTTTAAAATAGTATCGATAACGCTTAGATTATCATCCGTAACTTTTGTGTATTTAGCCGGAAATTCCGTGAACAGAGTTTTTTCCGGTAATTTATGAGTAGTACGAGTTCTCCAGCTTTCTGACTGTCCGTGAGCAAGCGATTTATTTGCTCTGTAAGCGTAATAACTGTCGGGGTATTTTGATACAACTCTTTGATACAGTGCTCTTGCATCGTTTTTACGACCTTCTTTTGCTGCAATTTTAGCTGTCCAGAAAAGGACTTTTGGTGCGGAATTTGTGTTAGCATAATCTCTTGCGTGGATATTGCCGAGCATTTTTGCTTCCTGATAATCACCTCTTTTGTAAGCAGCCCAGAACAGGTTTGCAACAGCATCCCCTGCGTATTGTCCGTCGCTATGTTGTGTGAAAATAAGTCTGTTTAGTCTGTTTTTTTCTTCACCGCTGACAAGTTTTGCCAGTCTGTAAAGGATAAAATCCTCGCCGTATGCGTCATAGGATTGCGCACGCGACAAAGCTTTGTACCAGCCGTCTTTCATACCTATCGGGCTTAATGAGGCATAGTTTTCTAATACTTTATTAAGGTCTGCCGGTTCCATATTTTTAGAGTATTTTATATAATTAGCTTCAAAAATTTCTCTGGCTTTTACATATTCCTGTCTTTTGGTGTAGAGAATACTCAAATACCCCCAGGCAAGCCTTATATCAGAAAGGTTAAGATTGTTAAATGCTCTTTCATACTGACCCGTTTTAAAACAGGTTTGCCCTATTAAAAAGTATTCATAAGGCGTAATCGGCAGCCCGAGAGAGGCTATTTCATTTATACATTCAGTAGAAAAACGCCCGTCCGGAGTAGCTGCCAGATATTGAATAAAAAATTCTTTAGCTTTAATTTTTTTTGATAAAATATCTTTTTCTATATCATTTTCTTTTATTTTTTCTTTTTGTATTAACCCCAGATAATAATCCGAGGCTTTTGCATAATCACTGTCTTTAAAAAGTTTTTTGATATCGTTAAATGCTTTTTCGGCTCTGTTAAAGTCTTTTTCTTTAAAACAATTTTGGGCTAAAGAATAGTATGCTTTTTCAATAAAAACAGATTCCGGATATTTTTCTATAAACATTCTGTATTTTTTTGCCGCAGTTTGTGCATCATTAAGCTTGTCAGCACTCATTGCCTGACGCAGCAATGCTATTTCATAAATACCAGAGGTTTTTGAAACATTAGAAAAATTGTAATATGCATTTTCAAAATCCTCCTGTCTTACATATTGCAAGCCCTGATTGTAGGCTTTTAAATCTTTTTCCGACACTCTTGTCATTTTGAAAACATTTGTGAGTACTATTAAAATCAATACTGCAAAAGCTGAGGATATCAGTATGAATTTTATTTTTTTTTGTGTATCCAATTTTCCGTTCCCTTGATTATTTAAATTTAAAAAAAAGTTTTAAGTATTCCTCTGATGTATATAAAAGTGCAAGGTTATTTATCAACAAATATAGCATATATAAAGTGTTGTTGTAATGAGAAAAAATCAAATTTTTACAAAGTGAGAGGTCGGGATATGCATATTAATATTTATTCGATAGAGGATTTTGATAAAAAACAGGCACAATATGTTAAAAACAACATATTTAAGCCTGTGATGCTCAAACAGTATTTACCTGAAAGTAATATTATAAAAAACTATGTTTATTACGACGAACCATTCAAAATATCATAAAATGCAGGCAATTTTTGGTCTTTAATTTTGTTTTATAAATTAAGGATGCAGGTATGAAAATTAATAAAACTGATTATAGTGCTAATATATACAATCAAAGGCAGGATAAACTGTGTACACGACCGGCTTTTAAACAGCATAAAGACTCTTTTAAATCTCAATTTTCAGAAAAGAAAAAGGATTTTGTGCAGCGTTTTAATAACTTTGAGCTGGTTGATAAAAAGTTGTTGCAACAGCTTATGCAAACTAAAGATATGACCGAATACGAATGGGTGCTTAATGATATTTTGCGAGTTGTATTTTTTAATTACGAAAAAGATTCCAAGTTTGAAAAAAATTTGTGGAATAAAATAAAAGCCTGCGGAAAAACAACTCTGGCTCAGGAAAAGTATTGTTTTAAAATAATGGACAAAAAAAACCGAGAGCTTGTTGAACTTTTTAAATTCTTGTCGCAAAAGGATGAAAATCCTGAGGTTATAAGAATTAAAAACATACTTATACAAAAATACGGACTAAAAAATGTTTCTCTGGATAATAATCCAGAAAGCGCAAAACTATACCTTGAGGCAGTAAAATTGCTCAAGGAAAAGAATTTCAATTTACCGGAGAATATTATTATCAGCAAATATTTTCCTGCAGGCGGGGCAAAATTTCGTATTGACGGGCAAGATTATATAATAATTAACCCGAATCCAAATGATTCACTCTGGTTACAATCAACACAAAGTCCCATACATACATTTATTCACGAAGTTGTACATTGCGCACAGCCCAACTTACTTGCTTTTAATGTGAAGAAAATCCCTAAAAATTTTAAAGACACCATAGACAATATGTCTATATATGCCAGCGATAATTTTACGCACGAAGTGCACGCTGAACTTATTACAAAAAAAATACTGGATGGTCTTACATCTGAAGAAGAAAAATTAGAAAAATATATTGAAAACTAACCATCAGGTTATGATTTACCAGCCAAGAGATGTTAAGGTGTTTTTGACCGACAAAAAGCAAAACCTGCTTTAACCCCAAAGCAAAATTTTGCTGAAAAAATTTGTGCAGGTATTCCTGATAACAAAAATGGCAGCCAATAGCCTGCCATTTTTGTATTATATAATATTTGTTTTTAAATTATTAACCTTAATCCTCAAATTTAGGACAGTTATCTGTAGGAGCTACAAACGACGCACAGCTTGTGTATTTGCCTACCTCTTTAAACCATGGCATTGCTCCTTCACGTATTGCATAAGAAGTACAAGCGTATGTTGTGTTTACATCATTACAGCCGTCCCCCATTGCATAAACGCCAAAAGCTGCTGCTTTCCCTGATTTGTGCCCAACTATAAAGCCGTGTATATCAATGCCTATTACGTTTGGCTCCTGAGAACCGTTTGTATCAACAAGAATATCGCCGCCTTTTGAATTTCCGTTTGAAGGAGAAGTGAATTGCAATGCCATACCGTCAGCAAGCCACATATTAGGAGTAAAAGTACCTGCCGGGCTGCTGCCGTCTACACTGTACATTTCCCAGGAGGCTTTTGAAGGCACCGGGTTAGGTATTGAGTTCAAAACTTCACTGTACCATTTTTGAGTTTTAGCACTCGTAAAATCCCAGAAATAAGAATCAATATGTTTTACCTCTGCAGCACTTGTAGCATTGCTTATGGTTGAATAAGCTTTTCTTGCTGCGGAAACATATCTAACCTCGTCAGAGTGTTGTTTGATTGTCGGTACTGTCATAGCTGCAATTACACCTATAACCATCAGGGTGATAAGTGTTTCTGCAAGTGTGAATGCCGTAATTTTTTTTGTTTCTTTCATACTCTATCCAATCTTTTTTATTAGTCTGCATTTAAGCTTGAAAAAAGCGAGTTTGCTTTTTCCAAGATTTCTTCTCTGTAATTTAAAATTTCGTGTGGTTCCAAACATAACTGCTCTTTGACAATTTGCTCATCATAGGTATCAATTTCATCATGAGCCAAAGCATTAGCAAGGTAGACAAGAGTTGCAACTTCCGGCATGGAAGACGACATCGGGTCATGATGATATTTTATGCAGTTTGCCAGCATAACTGACAATTTCCATTTTTTGGCAAGTAAAAAGCCAAGTTCAGCATGGTTTGTCTGGAAAATTTCGTTTTCAGCCTCTATTATATCGGTGCCGTATTTAACCATATCTCTTACCTGCCGGTATGCAGCAGGATTAGAAATATTTAATACGATTTTGCCTATATCATGCAAAAATCCCATTGTAAAAGCATCACTGCTGTCTGTTAAATCTATTTTTTCAGCAAGAGTTTCACAGGCAACGGCGCATCTTAGCGAATGCTTCCACATTTCTTTTCCGCCGTGAGATGTCAACATCGGCTTCATTGCTACAGTGATAATTATATTCCTTGTCTGTGACATACCCAAAAGTGCAAGTGCTTTTGATACAGAGGTGATTTCCTGTGCAAATCCGTAATATGCAGAATTTACCAGTTTAAGAACCTGTGCGGTCAAAGCCTGATCATAAGCCATAATCTCGCCGAGTTCTTTTGTGCCGGACTGGTCATCCTTGATTATACCGAGAGCCTTGACAATAACGTTCGGCATTGCCGGTATATCTTTTATTTTATCAATAAGTTCCTGTGGATTTGTCATATATTAATCACCAGTTTTTATACCTGTAAGTGTTTTTTGATGGAAAGCATACTTCCGCCTGCACCAAAACCGACTGCAATAATAAATAATACAAGAATTACCGTATTGTTAGCCAGCACGGGAGAAGCAACAACAAAAAACTCATGCACCTTCAAAAGCCCGTTGTTAACAGCATCAAGCGGAAATAATGATATTAATGCGCCTAAAAATCCGTATATTGCACCCTGTAAAATCAAAGGAATTTTAATATACCAATTGCTAACACCCATTAAGCGCATAATTTCAATTTCTTCCTTACGTGATTGGATAACCAACTGTATTGTATTATTTATTATAGTAATTGTCAAAATTGCCACAAGCACAACAACTATAAGGGTTATCGAGTGTACAACATTGTTAAACATCTGCATTTTTTTAGCAATATCCTGTGCATAGTTTAAATCTTCAACCCCCGAGTAGGTTTTTATTTTATTAAAAACATCATTTATATTTTCCGGCTTGTCAACTTTTACGTGCAAAGTATCAGGCAACGGGTTTTCCATATCCGGAACTTCTATTTCTCTTTGCATATCAGCCCAGGATTTTTCTTTAGGGATAATTTTCACTCTTTCAACGTGTTCCAGCCCTCTTATCTCCTGTGTGACAGAATCTGTATTGGCAGATTCCTTCAAATATACAGAAATCTCAAGTACATTGCCAAGTTCCTGAACAAAAGAAGTTATGGAAAGAGTTGTTCTAAAAAGAGAGCCAAAAATTGTTAAAATAGCAGCCATTGTAGTAATAATGGCTATATTTATCCAGCCGGTTCTTTTGATACCGTATATTGTTTCAAGCCCTATTCTGTAGACTATTCTCAGCTCTTTAAGCCAGTCTTTTGGTATATGGGCTTTGACTTTCTTTTTGATTATCGCTTTAGTTGACTCGTCACTCATTTATTTTACTCTCAATTTTATTTTTAATTTGGTTTACAACTTTATTCGTATGTACCTGCCTGAACATCCCTTATTATCTGCCCGTTTTCAAGAGTCAGAACCCTTTTACGGAAATAATCCACCATAGCGTGATCGTGAGTGGAAACCAGAACAGTGATACCTTTCTGGTTAATTTGTTCAAGAATTTGCATAATTTCCATAGAGTTTTTAGGGTCTAAGTTGCCTGTCGGTTCATCAGCTATTAAAAGAGGCGGACCGTTGACAATTGCACGTGCAATGGAAACCCTCTGCTGTTCACCGCCTGATAGCTCCGAAGCTTTTGCTTTCATTTTATTAACAAGTCCGACAACTTTTAGTGCACCTGTAACACGAGCTTCTATTTCTCTTGAACTCATCCCGAGAGTCCTGATTACATAAGCGCAATTGTCATATACACTCTGATTCATGAGCAGTTTGTAATCCTGAAAAACAATACCCATGCATCTTCTGAGATTAGGCACCTTTTCTGACGGAAGATTTGCGATATTTATTCCGCCAATCATTACACTGCCGGCTGTTGGTGTTTCTTCTTTATATAAAAGTTTCATCAGGGTCGATTTGCCCGCACCTGATGAACCGGTAATAAAAACAAATTCCCCTGACATTATGTCAAGGTTAACATTTTTTAGTGCATAATTATTTTTATATTTTTTTGTTACGCCTCGTAACTGAATCATCTTATTTTTACCCAACTTTCGTGTACTGTTTCCATTATAACCCGAATAAGAAACAATGGCAAAGC
>CALUSA010000081.1 GCA_944323275.1 Candidatus Gastranaerophilales bacterium | reverse complement strand
AGAACCTGATACAACTGGTTCGGGTCAACAAGTTCTATTGCTCTTTCCTTATCGATAATACCTTCTTCAGCCATTTCAACAGCGATTCTTACGGAAGCTTTAGCTGTTCTTTTACCGTTTCTTGTCTGCAAGATATAGAGCTTACCTCTTTCGATTGTAAATTCCATATCCTGAACATCTCTGTAGCCTTCTTCCAATTTTTTTGCAATATCAACGTATTGTTTGTACTGTTCCGGCATTTCTTTTTCAAGGTCAGCAATCGGATGAGGTGTTCTGATACCTGCAACAACGTCTTCACCCTGAGCATTTGTCAGATATTCGCCGTAGAATTTGTTTTCACCTGTAGACGGGTTTCTTGTGAAGGATACGCCTGTTGCACAGTCATCACCCATGTTACCGAATACCATTGTTTGAACGTTTACGGCAGTACCGTAATTGTGGTCAATTTTGTAATGGTTTCTATAAGCTACCGCACGTGGAATATTCCATGAACGGAATACTGCTTCGATAGCTTCTTCCAACTGTACAAACGGATCTTGAGGGAATTCTTTGCCTGTTTCTGCTTTAATTAAAGCTTTGTAAGGTTCGATTAAAGATTTCCAATCTTCTGCAGTAAGGTCTACGTCTTGTTTGTAGCCTTTTTCTGCTTTAATTTTATCGATATATTCTTCAAACTTCATTCTTTCAATGTCCCATGCAACAGAGCCGAACATTGTTAAGAAACGACGGTAAGAATCATAGCAGAATCTCGGGTTATTGGTGAGTTTAATCATGCCTTCAACTGTCTGATCGTTCATACCGAGGTTTAAGATTGTTTCCATCATACCGGGCATAGAAAGTCTTGCGCCTGAACGTACTGAAACAAGCAGAGGGTTTTCCGGATCGCCGAATCTTTTACCTGCTTTTTCTTCAACTTTTCTCAAAGCTGCTTTTACTTCATCCATTACGCCTGCAGGCATTTTGTTGCCGTGGTTTATATAATCCATACAAGTTTCTGTTGTGATTGTTAACCCCGGAGGAACTGGAAGTCCCAAATTAGTCATCTCGGCGAGGTTTGCACCTTTACCACCCAGAAGTTCACGCATGTTTGCGTTACCTTCTTCAAATAACCATACTCGTTTTGCTGTCATAATTGTTCTCCTTTTAATAAACTGAGTATATCGTGTTTTTTGTATATGTCATGAAACCATTATATTTACACAGTTCTAGACTAGCATAATTTTAAATAATACACAAACGATTTTTGTATAACAATACTGTAAATGGCATAAAGTATTTAAAATAAAAAATTTCACCATGCCTGTATCTGTCTTGTAAATTTTTATTAATAAAACTGTTTTAAATAACAAAAAATACACTGATATAAGGTTTATAACAGTTAAAAGAAAATATCCCGGGAGAAATTATGACAAGAATCGTAAAACTGCATCAGCCTATAGTAATACCGTTAACAGTTACTAATATGTCTGCAACGGAGATAAGAGCCCAGATTGCAGAACTTGAATATCAAAAACGGACAGGTGTAATTTCGGAAAGCGAAGCAAACGAAAAAATCAACATGCTGCAGGCAAAACTTGAACAGGTTGAAAACACACCGGTACCGGAAATTCAGCCGCAACAGTCAGAAACAATTGTGGAAGACCCCATGCCTGACACTAAAGAACCAGCAGAAAGTGAAAGCTCTTTTGAAGAAAACAATTTTTATGCACAGCAGGCTGAATATAACAAAGCCTACCATAATTTATAATTACCAGTTTTTATACTGATAAATTTTATCAAAAGCCTGTCTGTAATTAGAGGACGAAATTTTTAAAATTTGTTTTTTCTGTGAATTTATAATACACATATTGTTGCTGCAATTTTGGAAAAGAAAATTTTGTATGCAATCTGTTGTACCTGGTTTTGCACAGGTAACCATGGTTGTACGCTTTTGCGCATCAGGATAATAAAAATAATACGCCATTGTTTCCGGATACATTTTCATCAATTTTTCTAAATCATCCAAAAAGACATTGGCTTCGGAACAATCTTCCAAATATGCATAGTAAATAATTTTTTTTCCTGATCTTAAAAAATTTGCATATTTGTCATTTTGTATTGTGTTTTCATAGACACGCTCAGGAATATTTTTAGCACTTCTTACTCTGCCTGCTTTTTTATCCTTTTGTTTTTGTAATTCTTTTTTCTGGTCAGGACTCAAGGGTCTGTCAGGTATAACTGTATCCTGATTACTGTTTGTTATATATATAAAAGCAACAATGATTAAAAGTGCTACAAATTTTGCAAATCCATGATTTTTGTATTTTTTGTTCATAGTGTTATCGATTAAAAATTTTACCTCAATTATTATTTTCACATGTGAACAGCATTAATACAAATTGTAATAATTTCTTTACCAAAATGTTTTCAATCGAAATAAAAAAAACTTTTTATGATAGAGTGGTTGTGTGTGACATTTTGTTGAAACCACAAAAGAACACTTGTTTATTGAAAGGGATTAAGATGAGTAAATTCAATTTGTTAGCATACATTCTGCCTCCGGAAGAAAAAGTTTTTTATTCGCTTTTTGAAGAAAGTGCACAGGTATGTTTTGATGTTGCGTCTTTGTACAAAGATATTGTAACAAGCTCTCTCACAGAAGAACACGTAATAAATGCAAAAAGACTTAAACACAAAAGTAATGACCTGCTCAAAGAAACTCTGCACCAATTAAATGTTACTTTGATTACTCCTATTGACAGAGAAGATATCCAATCAATAGCTTCTTTGCTTAATAAAATTACCAAAAGAATTGTTAAAGCCTCGTTAAATCTTAAAGTTTACAGACTCGAAAATTTTACCGACAACATGCGCAAACAGGCCGAAACTTTATATCAAGCAACAGAAGAATTAAAAATTATTATTCACAACTTTAAAAAATCCAGCTCTATTAAAGAAATGACGGAAACAAATCTCAAGATGAAAGAGATTGAATCTTACGGTGATGAAATACACTACCATGCAATAGACGAACTCTTTTCCGGTAAATATGACGCTTTAACAGTTATCAAATTAAGAGATATCCACAAAGATATTGAAAACGCACTGGATAGCTGTTTTTCAGTATCAGATGCGGTAGTTAATGTTGTGTTAAAACAGTCATAGTTATACATTCGGCAATGGTAGGATTTAAGGAAAGATAAATATATGACAGTTTCGATAGTATTGTTAGTTCTGGTAATAGTTGGTGCACTTGTATTTGAATACATTAACGGATTCCATGATGCAGCTAATGCTATTGCTACGGTTGTTTCGACAAAGGTACTTACTCCGAGGCAGGCTGTTGTTTACGGTGCAGTTCTTGAATTTACCGGAGCCTTAACAGGTACACACGTTGCAAAAACTATAGGCGCAGGTATTATTGACCCATCAACAATAACCTTACATGTTATATTTTGCGCCTTATGTGCAGCCATTATATGGAATCTGATTACATGGTTTTTCGGACTTCCCTCCAGTTCATCTCATGCTTTAATAGGCGGACTCATCGGTGCAGCTGTGGTAAACGCAGGATGGAGCTGTGTAAGATTTTTAGAGCTTGCTGACAAAGTTATTGCCCCAATGTTTATGGCTCCGTTAATAGGTTTCTTTACAGGACTTATCGTAATGGCAATACTTTTGAGAATATTTTTTAAAGCAAACCCCGACAAAATTAACCGCAGATTCAGACGCTGCCAGATTTTTTCAGCAGGTCTGATGGCACTCAGCCATGGTTCAAATGATGCTCAAAAAACAATGGGTATTATAACCCTTGCACTGCTTGCAGGCGGAATTGTAAAAGGAGGTGCAAACGGAGAATTTGAAATTCCTGTTTATGTAATCCTTGCCTGTGCAACAGTTATGTGCTGCGGTGTAATGTCAGGCGGTTGGAAAATTATTAAAACAATGGGAAGTAAAATTATAAAACTCAAACCGATTAACGGCTTTGCGGCAGAAACTTCCGCAGCTTCAATCATCTTACTGGCATCGCATTTCGGTGTTCCTTTGAGTACAACTCACGTAATATCCACTGCAATTATGGGTGTAGGAACAACATATAAAGCGTATGCCGTAAAGTGGGGAGTGATAGGCAATATTGTATGGGCCTGGGTTCTGACAATACCTGTTTGTATAATGATTTCAGCTACGTTATTCTCTTTGTACAAATTCTTTATTTTATAAATAAAAATTTGCGGCTGCGCTTAAATTAGCATATAATTGGCTGTGTTAACAATAAAATGAAAGCTCTTTAACATGGCAAAATTCAGATTTTTAACCTCGGGTGAATCGCATGGTATATGCCTTAATGCAATAATAGAGGGAATGCCCTCGGATGTTTTTATAGATAAAAATTTTATTGATTCGGAACTAGCAAGACGTCAGGACGGATACGGCAGAGGCGGTCGTATGCGGATTGAAACAGATAAAGTTCAAATTAAATCCGGCGTAAGATTTGCTAAAACTACAGGTGCACCGATATGTCTTGAAATAATTAATAAAGACTGGATAAACTGGCAGGTACCAATGTCCGTTGAACAGGTGAATTTAAACGACACCGACGTATGTCAGGCATTAGAAGCTAAAAAAATTACACGTGTACGCCCTGGACATGCAGATTTTGCCGGTGCATTAAAATATAATCATTCTGATGTAAGAAATATTCTTGAACGTTCCAGCGCAAGAGAAACAGCCTCAAGAGTCGCCGTAGGAGCCGTGGCAAAATGTCTTTTACAATCCTTTGACATAGAAGGTTCTTCAAAAATATTACAAGTCGGTACTGCTTTTGATGAAGAAAATATAAAAAAAGAAATTGACTCTGCAAAAGAAAACGGTGATACACTGGGCGGACGATTTGAAGTAAGATTCAAAAATCTGCCTGTCGGTTTAGGTTCTTTTGTTAACTGGGACAGAAAATTAGACGGTATGCTAGCTCAAGCTTTAATGAGTATTCCCGCAATAAAAGCTGTTGAAGTAGGTGCAGGCTGCAAAGCTGCGGAATTAAAAGGCTCACAAATGCATGATGAAATTTTTTACGAAAATGGTAAATATTTTAGAAAAACCAACAATGCCGGCGGTATAGAAGGCGGAATGACAAACGGAGAAGATATTGTACTGACTGTTACAATGAAACCAATCCCCACAATGAAAAAACCGTTAAATTCAGTGGATATTATAACAAAAGAACCATACAGCGCACATTTTGAGCGTTCCGATACCTGTGCGGTCGAGGCATGTGCAGTAGTTGCGGAAGCCATGTGTGCAATTGTTTTAGCTGACGCATTCCTTGAAAAATTTGGCGGCGACAGCCTTAAAGAAATCAAACAAAACTTTGAAAATTATAAGAAATTAATAGGTTAAAAAATTGGACAACAAAAAAAATATTGTTTTAATAGGAATGATGGGGGCAGGCAAAAGCACTGTCGGACATTTACTTGATGAAAGACTTAAAGACTTCTTTTATCTCGATATGGATAAAGAGATTGAAAAACTCGCTAAAAAACACATACCGGAAATTTTTTCACAAGACGGTGAGGCGCATTTCAGAAAACTCGAACACGAGCTTATACAAAAATTTTCAAATTATCACAATCAAGTGATATCAACAGGCGGCGGAATTGTGGAAAATATTGAAAATATTAATCTTTTAAAGAAAAACAGTATTATTTTTTATTTATCTGCAAAAATTGACACACTTTATGAAAGAGTAAGAAAAACAAGCAACAGACCACTTTTACAACATTCAAATCCAAAAGAAAGAATAAAAGAACTTGTAAAAAAACGTGAACCGTTTTACAAGATGGCGGATTTTGAAATTGATACGGACAACAAAGACCTGTTGCAAATAGTACAGGAAATTTTAGAAAAATATGAAACAACAATATAATTTAAAAGTTAATATTCCTGCAAAACATACCTGTGATTACGATATACACATAGGCTCAAACCTGCTGGAACATGCTGAAGAAATCGTGAAACAATGCAGTAATGCTAAAAAGTTTCTGATAGTAACTAATGAAACCATTGCAAAATTATACCAAAACGCTTTAAATATAAGCAATTCCACCCTACTCATTTTAAAAGACGGCGAAGAATACAAAAATTTTGAAACACTGAAAAAAATCATAGACACCTGTGTAGAAAACAGGCTTGAGCGTCAAGATTGCATAATAGCTTTTGGCGGCGGCGTAATCGGAGATATGTCAGGATTTGCAGCTGCGAGTTATATGAGGGGTATTGACTTCATTCAAATTCCAACAACACTTCTTGCACAGGTAGATTCCTCTGTCGGAGGTAAAGTTGCGATAAATCATGAACACGGAAAAAACCTTATAGGTGCATTTTATCAGCCTAAAACAGTAATTATAGACACAAATGTTCTAAAAACGCTGGATTTAAGACAGCTTAAAACAGGTCTTGCCGAAGTTTTAAAATACGCCTTTATCGAAAAAACCTGCGGATATGAAAAGTTTTTTAATCTTTATGAATTTTTAGAAGAAAACCGTCAAAAAATATTTGCTCTTGAGCCTGATATTACTGCAGAGTTAATTTATATGTGCTGTTCACTAAAAGCGTGCGTTGTTAACAAAGATGAAACAGAAAAAGGGCTAAGAGCAATATTAAACCTCGGACATACCTTTGCTCACGCAATCGAAAACCTGACAAACTACAGAATATACACCCACGGAGAAGCTGTTGCTGCAGGCATAAAAAAAGCGTTTAAGCTGTCTTTGCTCGAAGGATTAATCAGCAAAGACTATTATGAAAAATCAGCAAGGTTAATAGACGAATATGAAATAACACCTCAAATGCCGGACTTTGACATTGAATCATTTTACAACGAAATGTTTCTCGATAAAAAGGCACAGGACGGTAAAATCCGTTTTGTATTACCTGATAATGCTTTTAGTGTTAAACTAACCTCTAATGTCACTAAAGAACAGGTATTTAAAGTTTTACAACAGGGTTAATGCACAAATAAATACAACATTTGTATAATACACATTCTTGCAAAGCAGTGTTATATTGAAAATATATTCCCCAATGAAAGGATTTTTCACTATGTCCGATGCAATGAGTGCAATTAATTCGCAAATGGCTTCACAAACGCTGAGTATGCAAATGGCATGCCAAACGTTAAGCCTGCAGAAACAACAGGCAGCAGTTGCTCTGCAGCTTCTTCAAGGTGCAGCATCTGTTATACAAGATCCATCGACAATAACAGCAGCACAACTGCAATCCCCTATTGATATCAGGGTATAAATTTCATTTAAAACTTTAAACCCGTATAAGCTCATAACGAGCCTGTAGTGTGTTGCAAATTTTTTACTGTAATGTCATAAATTGACATACGATTGTCATACTTATACATGCGTACCGGGTTACAAGAATTACTTAATTTGTTTTTTTAAGTCTTCTCTTATACCTGACAACGGTCCGCTATTTGGATTCCTGTAATTTTGATAATATTTTTTAGCATAAACAAAAGGAAATTTAGGAATCCATCCGAGTTTTACAAAAATAGATATCCCCTCGGCACCCTGAGAAAACATTAATTCATCAATTGTCTGCTCATAAGCCGGAGATAAGGAAGACAAAAGTTTAAGTATATAATCTGTAACAGTAAGTGCCGAATAACCTGAAATTGCACCTGTATTTGAAACAAGGTACGTTATTGTAATATCTTTATCGTTAATTGTTGCTCTTTCGGTATCTTCGGGCAGAGTTATATCATTTTCATCTGCACGTGCAATTTCAAACCAATCCCCCTGATACTGAATTCTCATAGAATTAGGATCCGGCATATATATATCATCATAATTGTTTGGCAAAAGTTTTTTACCGGTTATATCATATACACCGTATTTATATTTTTTGCAGGTCAAAAACATTTGTCCGAACAACGGTTCGATAGAAGAAAATTCAGGCTGTATAATAGCTTTACCTGTTTCGTCATATAGACCGTAGTCATTATCATTACCAAATTTTACATACTTAAGCAAAACTCTTTCAACATGCCTGTATTTCGGTTCAACAAGAAACTGCCCCGAGTTATCCATAAGACCATAGCGGCTGCCTTTTAAAGTAATCCAAGAGGTATCGCCGACACGTACAAGTTTTTTGTATTGAGCAGGAACCAGAATATTACCGTTTTTATCTTTAATACCGAATTTATTATCCTCGCTGAAAACTTCAACCTCGGAATTTTTTACCGGCGACACGGTAATTTCTTCCGTTTTTGCCAGAGCGGTATTTGATAATAACAAGATTAAACTTAATACTACTAAAATCCTTTTCATAGTTTATATAATATCACAAATTTAGTTGTGGTATAATCTTTTTAAGAGGTTGGTTTTATTATGAAAAATATTTTAAAATTATTAAAAATATATTTAACAATTGCTGTTTTCATCGGGATACTTGTAAGTATTCCCTTTGTTTTATATTTAAAAGTTTTACCGACCGTTATTTCAAGCCAGAAACTTGTTAATTACGCAGAAAAAACAGCAAGTAAACTCACAGGTGCTGATATAGACATTAAAAATCCGGTATTAAAAACTCACTTAAACACAAATATCGATTTTAAAGTGGATTCTGTAAAAATTTCAAAAGACAAAAAGGATTATTTTGTTTTAACAAAATTTGATTCTTCGATATCAATTGCGGAAATTTTTAAGAAAAACATAATATTAAACAGGCTGGGTGCTGATTTTATTTATGTTGACGTAAATAAAATTTTAACACTTGTACCCAAACAGCCTGAAAAGAAAGAAGAACAACAAAAATTTGATTGGACAATTGACTGGTTTAATGCACTTTTCTATGTAAAACAGTGTATTGTTTTATACAATCTCGATGAA
>CALUSA010000080.1 GCA_944323275.1 Candidatus Gastranaerophilales bacterium | reverse complement strand
CAACCGCCCATTTATTTAGTTTTTATCATAATACCATAAAAATTTGTTTGTCAAAATATATTTGACACGATTTATAACTTTTCTTATTTGTTTTTTTGATAAAATTAACAAATAAGAGGCATATAAATTATTTAAGAGAGTTTGGTTATGGATGAAAAGATTTATACACTGACTGACAAAATTGATAACGACCTTATTAATAACAATTTGAATGAATCAGAAAAAGATGAACTTGTAAAATCTTTAAAAGTTTTGCTCCCCTCTGACGCAATTGCGCTTGCGCAGATAAATCCTGTTTCCGGAGATGTAAAAGGCAATGCTCTAAAAGCTTTTGAATGGATTAAATGGGCGCAAAAACTCGAACTTGATGCAATTGTTTTTCCTGAAATGTATTTAATAGGCTATCCTATCGGGGATTTTATCGATAGGTTTCCCGTTATAGTAGAGGAAAATTGGGAATGGCTGCGGGCACTTGCTGCAAATGTGCATGGCAAAACTAAGGTCATAATTGGTTTTGTAGAGTTTAATAAAGCAAAAAAAGGTAAAAAATATTTTAACTCCGTTGCTGTTCTCGCTGACGGACAAGTAAAAAATGTTGTCAGAAAATCACTTTTGCCAAATTATGCTGAGTTTAATGATTACAGGCATTTTGAACCTGCAGAAGTTGACAGCAAAAATCGAATTATTCAAACAGGTGGAAATAAAGCAGGCATTATTGTTTGTGAGGATGGCTGGAATGATTTTGACTTTTTTGACAAAAATCTATACGGAGTTGACCCTGTTAAAGAAGTTGTTAATGAGCAGCAGCCCGATTATTTGTTGAACTGTTCTTCTTCTATTACCAGAGCCAAAAAAGAACAGTTAAAACATAATATGCTCTCGTTTGCAGCAAAAAAATATGCAACTCCAATTGTTTACGTAAATCAGGTCGGTTCAAATGAGTGTCTGTCTTTTGAAGGTGCATCAAGAGTATATGATAAAAACGGCAATCTTTGTGCTATGGCTAAATCTTATGCCGAGCAATTTTTTATTGTTTCTCCTTCAAATGGCGGCAAAATATATCCGCTGCCAAACGGACTTGAAAAAACATTGAATTCTCAAAAGGCTTTTACTTTAGATCATGAACCCGATTTAGAAAGAACTTATCTTACTATTGTGCAAACAATCAGAGATTATTTCAAAAAAACAGGATTTAAAAGAGCTGTATTAGGGCTTTCCGGGGGATTGGATTCTACTGTTAGTGCAGTTTTGCTTGCCGATGCAATCGGGGCGGAAAATGTTTTCGGCATAAGTATGCCTTCTAAAATAACAAGTGCAGAAAGTAAAAATGATGCCCGTGAGCTTGCACGGAATCTTGGGATAAATTTTAGTGAAATATCAATAAAAGATATGTACGACTCAACACGCAGCAAGTTTGATGAGGTATTTACATCTGTTGAAAAACACTGGGATTGCCGCTATAAAGAGTGTTTTACAAACGATAACATACAGGCACGTTCAAGAGCGTTGATTCTTTGGGGTGTTGCTAATGAATTTCAATCCTGTTTGCCAATAGCAACCTCCGACAAATCTGAACTTTATATGGGCTATGCAACAATAAACGGTGATATGTCAGGCGGTTTTGCGCCTCTTGCAGATGTATCAAAAACAAAACTTTTTGCACTTGCACGCTGGCTTAATAAAAACAGAGAACAAAAAAATGCTATTCCGGAAGCTGTTATTGCAAAGCGACCGGGTGCGGAACTCGCAATTAATCCTAAGACAGGAAAACCTCTGCTTGCAGAGGAAGCTCTTATGCCGTACGAATTTTTGGATGAAGTAATCTGGCGTGTGGAAAACCTGCAGCAGACAATCGGTGATATGATGCAGGCTGAATTTTTGCACGAAAAACATTTAAAAGAAAACGGAACCCCATTATGCCGTGAACAAAAATCAGAATGGCTTAAGAAGTTTTTCCGCAGAATGTCAACCTCTTTATACAAGTGGGCAATAATGCCGCCATCTCCTATTGTGGATGCCCGTTCAATAAACAAAGCCGAGTACAGGCATCCTATAATTGCATCAAAAATAAATTACGACAAAACAACTTATGAAGCTAAACTTAAAGAGTTAAGACAGTAGAATTTATTGCTTTGATTTTTGATTTTGAGCTGCTGCGGAATATTGCATTCCTTTGTAGTTAACAAGAAGACTTTTGGGTGTGATAAGTCCTGTGTCAAATAATAATTGTGCCTGAGCTTTGTTGTATTCTATAATTGAGCGTAAAAGTTCCTGTCTTGCGCTTGTTTTTTCCGTTTGTGAAGTTAAAACGTCAATAAAAGTATTTTGCCCCACATCAAAGCCTATCAGTGAAAATTTCAACCCTTCATCTGCAGCTTTTACCTGAATTTTGTTAGAATCTATCTTTTCTAATGCTGTTTTAGAACTGTAATACGACCCGACTATACTTTCTTTTATCTGTCTTTCCAGATTTGTGAGTTCGTATCTGGCTGTTTTTATTTTTGCAAGGTCGGCATTTTTTTGTGTAATTGTTCCTGCACCGAGTTTTTTACCGACAGGAACATCAACGTTTAAACTCAAAGTATGATTTGCTCTCAGGCTTCCGGTTGAGGTTGTGCCTACTTTAGCAAATTCAAAGCTTAAATTTATATTCGGTGCAAAGTCTGTATAGTTTTTGTTTTTTAAATTTACAAGAGAGCGTATTTGAGCACGCTTTGTTTGCACGTCCTGTCGTTGTTGCAACGCTACATTGTATAGACAGTCTATATTGTTCTTTTTTGATACAAGCTCACGGGGGGTTACTATATGCTCGTAAGGATAAATCGTTAATGTAACATTTATTCCCATGATATTTGCAAGTTGTGCCTGTTTTAATCTTAAATCATTCAGGGCGGTAATAAGCTCTTGTTTTGCGCCGGCAAATTGTGCTTCCGCTCTTAAAATATCGTACTTTGAACCAATACCTATCTGGTATCTTGCCTGCATTAGTTTTAACTGTTCGTGTCTGTCCCTGAGGTTTGAGATAAGAACTTCTATGTTTAATTTGGCTTCCAATAAATCATAGTAGTATATTGCGGTTTTTAGCAGTAACTCATCCTGTGTGTATTTAAGATTATGCTTTTGGGATTTATATAAATTGTTTGCGCTTGCAATGTCAAAAAAAGGACTTCCGTTGCCTACAATCGGATAATTCAACATAATACCGCTATATACAGGATTTCTGTCCACAGTACGTGGCAGTATATCCCCTATTAAAAATTCACCATGTACAGATTGTATTTGATATCTGTAGTAAAAATCCGGCAAAAGCTGTGCAAGAGCGTTGTAATAATTCCATTTTGTTTCATCCGTTCGGGTGCCTGCAATTTTGATATCGTAGTTGTTTTTTAATGCGGTATAGATACACCCCTCTAAATCTACCGGAATTAAATTTATATCAAGCCCTTTGCGTATCTGTTCATCAAGGTCTTGCTGGGTTGCTTTGTCATACGCTCCGTAACCTTCTTTTAAAGATTCCAGAAAATTATCACTGCGATAATTCCATATAAGTCCGCCGGAATCGTCCCCGAAAACAGGCAGCGATGAAATTAAAAATACAAAAATAATTTTTATTAATGTTTTCATTTTCCCCCGTTTTCAAATGCTTATATACATATCAAAGCTTATTTGAAAATGTAGAAAAATTTTATAGCCGTCAGGCTATTTAAGGGTATGATAAAGTAAAAATCTTTGGCTGAGATTTTATTTGTTCTATGCTGTTAATTATCGAATATTACTGCCAGTTTTTTGCATAGCGCAGAACATAATAATTTGTGTCTTGAGAAAGTTCGAGTCTTGCTTTTTTTATAAAATCAATTTCTCCGTCAAGACTGCTTAAAAGCATGGCTGTTTTTTCACGAATAGTGTATTCCTTAATCAATAAACATTTTTCAATAACTTTTTTTAAATTTTCATCGTATGGCGGAGCCAGTTCTTTTAACGCTTCCAGACACCAGTAAAGATTGAAAAGTTTTTTTGTGTACCAGTTGCTGCGTTTAAGTTTTTCAAGTTCATCAAAAACAAAATCGAACCGTTCGTATAATTGTGTTAAAAAATAAGTTTTATCTTCAATTTTGGATAGTATTTCCGTTATAAGCCTGCAAATATTAGGGTTTATATCGTTTACCGCTTTGAGCAATGTATCATAAGCTTTTTTATTTTGGAAAAAGTTTATAAATTTGTCAGACATAAAAAATTCATTTATTTTGTTTGCGCAGGCTTCCCGTATAAGTCCGTGATGTCCTGTTAAATGATGTATAAGAACTTCAGCTTCCTGCGGGGATTGTATGTCCGTAATTTTTAGTATGCAAATTTGTTTTTCCATGTCTTTGTCGGGATTTGTTTCAGAGTCTATTGAAAGCAGTTTAAAAATTTCTGTACGTGTGTAATTTTTTTCGCACAATTCAACTGCTTTTTCAATATCTTTTAAAATTTGAACATCATTATTCATAATCAACAATATAACATAAGCGGAGATTAAAAAAAGTTATAACACTGCATACAATACATATTGATAATGCACTTGATAATTCCTAAAGTGAGGTAAAAACGTGAGAGAATTTGTTGATTTAATGAAAGAAATATTTTTGCTTAAACCTGAAACAGCAAACGAAATAGGACTCACCAGTCTTAAAAAAACTGATTTTCGTGCTGTAAAAAAGCAAAAGAAAAAAATAAAGAAAGAAGTAAGCCTCTCAGAACTTATGCGTCGTCATTAATTTTAGACAGCTATTTCTTCAAGAAGTACAACGGCATCAACGGCAAGGCATTTGCCTTCACCTATCGGTCCCATCATTTCCATAGTTTTGGCTTTTACTGATACCTGCGATATATTTATGTTTAATACATGAGCAAGGTTTGCTCTTATATCGTCAATAAAAGGTGCAAGCCTCGGGTGTTGGGTTTTGATTGTGGCATCGATATTGTTTACTTTATAACCTGCTCTTACAACTTCATAAAGTGTTTGTGCCAGTAGTTCAGTGCTGTCGCAGCCGTAGTATTGGGGATCTGTGTCGGGAAAATGCTGACCGATATCGCCTAATGCGAGTGCACCAAGCAGTGCATCTATTATTGCGTGGCATAATGCATCGGCATCCGAATGTCCGAGCAATCCTTTATTGTGGTCAATTTTTACCCCGCCGAGGATTAAATCTCTGTCTAAAACAAACTGGTGTAAATCAAATCCATGTCCTACTCTAAAATGCATATTTTTCTCCTATGAATTTTGCAACAGCTGTAACAACACCGTCATTATCAACAGAGTCTGTAACATAATCAGCTATTTTTTTTAAATCCTCTGTTGCATTACCCATTGCTACTTTTGTACCGGCGGCAAGCAGCATTTCTATATCATTGTCCTGATCGCCGCATGCCATTATTTCTTCTTTTTTTATTCCCCAGACGTTTGCGAGAAAACGCAGCGCATTGCCTTTTGTTGCTGCAGGATCTGAAAATTCGCAAAATCTTGGGGTTGAACGTATAACATAAAGTTTGTCTTTAAATCTTTCCGCCATTTCTTTTTGAAGATTTTCGATTAAGTGAATATCATCATCAATAGCAAGTATTTTGTTTATTCCGTTTAAATCAAGGTTGCTGCAATCACCTATGATTTTATAGTCCAGTTTTCTGTCATCAACATATTCACGAACAAGTCGGTTGTCATGTTCCACCATTAGGACATCGTTAATATACAAGTTAAAGAAAATATTACGTTCTTTCAGTGTCAATATAACTTCCCTTGCAAGTTGTGCGTCCATCGGTTTTTCCCACAGCGTTGTATCATTATTGACAAAATCTTTTATAAGTCCGCCCTGATAACATATAACAGGTGTGTTTAACCCCAACTCTTGTGCAATGGATTTTGTTGCTGCATACATTCTTCCAGTGCACAGCACAACTTTTATGTCATTTTTTACAAGACTTTTCAGCGTTTCCTGAACTCTTTTGGTTGCAGTGTAATCTTTTCTGAAAATTGTTCCGTCTATATCCAGAACCAGCATTTTTATATTATTCATGTTGAGTGGAATATCCGTTAGAATGTTTTATGTTAATCTGCCGCTACAGCCCTTGAAACGGCACATATTGTTTTTGCATCATTAATTGTACCATTTTTTATAAGATTTTGCACTTCGCTTAACGGAAGTTCAAAATAATCCAGAATTTCGCCTTCATCAGGATCCGGTTTGTCAAATGTCAAATCCGTTGCTTTAAAGAGATAAAGCTTTTCATCGCAAATACCAAAGGTTGTAAAAATGTAGCCTAATGGTTTCCAGTTTTTTGCAATATAACCTGTTTCTTCTCTCAGTTCTCTTTTTGCTGCAAAAAGCGGGTCTTCGCCTTTTTCAAGCCTGCCGGCAGGAAGTTCTGTTTGTACTGATTTTACAGCATAGCGATATTGCTTTACAAGCAGTACGTTTCCGTCCTCTTTAAGAGCGAATATTACCACTCCGCCTGGGTGCCTGATTATTTCCCTATGTCTGGCAAACCCGTCAGACAGTATTATTTCATCATCTGTTATATCAAAAATTTTTCCGTGGTAGACTGTTTTGCTTGAGAGTGTTCTTTCTTCAAATTTATTCATAAATTAACTCCCTTAACTGATACTTTTTATGCAGTAAATTCCGTTATTGTTTTCTAAATCTATTTTTGACTCAAAGATTTCGGATAAATTTTTGGCGTTGATTATATCCTCTTTTTTCCCCTGTTTATAAATTGTTTTGTTATATATTAACGCAGCATGGGTAATTTCCGGAAAAATTTCCGTAACATCATGCGTAACAAGAATAATGCAGGAATTTTTTGAAAGTTGTCTTAAAGTATTAAGAAAACAAAACTGTGCTTTTATATCAAGCCCTGTTGTAGGCTCGTCAAGTATAAATGCCTGCGGCTTATGAATGAGTGAACGACCTATTAAACAACGTCTTTGTTCGCCGGAACTCATTTGTGAAAATTTTTTATCTTTTAGTTTTGAAATTTCTAAAAATTCCATAACCTCGATGGCTCTTTTTATTTGGTCGGAGCTAAATTCGTGGTGTTTATATACCCCCAGCGAACTGTAATAACCGCTCATAATTACATCATAAGCTGTCTGAGAGGCACTGAAACCGCTAAATTGACTTTGCAAGCTGTTAGAAATTATGCCGAGGTGCTTTTTTAATTCAAAAATATCCCACCTGTCTTTTCCGAATATTTCTTTTTTAAAATTGTATTGTGTGTTCGGGTACAAATCGTGTGAAAAAAGTTTCATAAGAGTTGATTTGCCGCTTCCGTTTGCACCCAGTATGACCCAGTTTTCATTGTTTTTGATATTCAGATTTATATTTTCAAGCACGGTAGTCATGCCGTAGTTGACATAAATATTTTTAAAATCAATTATTGTGTAACCGTTGTCCAATTATTAAGCCCTGTGTAGTTAATCGACTAAATTAATTATCCAACAAAAAATAATAACAAACAAAATATTTCATATAATCTGTCAATGATTTTAATTTTATCAGCCTTCTGCAATGCAGCTTATAATCCGCTTGCCTTTTGTGTTTAATTAACTTAAAATATAATTTGTAAGGGTGAAAAAAATCACTATTTAATCTATTCAAAAATATAAAAGATATTCTGCAGAGAGTTAATAAGGATAAAACCATGGAAAAAGAAAAAGAAAACACCAAAACTATTACTATTAAAGTTTGTATGGGCAGTTCCTGCTTTGCAAGAGGGAATGCTGCTAACCTTGATTATATCGAAAAATTTGTTAAAGACCACGGTTTAGACGCAAAAATCGATGTTGTCGGCAGCAGATGCGAAAATAACTGTGCAGTTGGTCCAAACGTTATTATTAACGGTGAAAATTGCGAATCAGCTTCTCCTGTTAGACTGGAAGCAATTCTTAAAAAATATTTATAATTTAAAATTTTAACAGCCTGCCCTATCAAAAGGCGGGCTTGTTTATACTTTATCGGCAGACTTATAAAACATTAACGCTATTTGTATAATAGTGCCTGTTTTTTTACAAAATAAACAATAAGGGGTTATTAAATGAACAGCCAATATCCTATATATACACTTCAAAACGAGTGCGTTGACTGCTACAAATGCGTGCGACAGTGCAGTATGAAAGCAATCCGTATAGAAAACGGTCATGCCTCTGTTATACCGGAAAGATGTATTGCCTGCGGTCATTGTGTGCTTGTGTGCCCTTCCGAGGCTAAAAAAATAAGAAATGACATAAACAGAGCCCGTGCGGTGCTTACTGCAAAAGAACGTGTTTTTGTCTCTCTAGCACCAAGCTGGGCAGGATATTGGGACTGCGGAAGCGAAAAACTCATCTCCGCTATTAAAAAACTAGGGTTTGAAGGAGTTTCCGAAACAGCTCTCGGCGCACAGGAGGTGTCTATTGAGGTTACAAAAATTCTTTCACAGAGAGATAATAAAATACATATCTCAAGTGCCTGCCCTGCTATTGTTGATTATGTAAGACTCTACATGCCGGAATATACAAAATATATTACTCCTGTAGGCTCTCCGGCAATGACACACGCAAAACTTTTGAAACAAAGATACGGCAATGATATAGGGGTAGTGTTTGTCGGTCCTTGTATAGCGAAGAAAAATGAAGCAGACCGAAACCCCGACCTTATTGATGTTTCTTTGACCTTCCACGAACTTTCACAGTGGCTTGCTCAGGAAAATATAGAAACAGAAAATATAGAACTCGCAGACGACGTAAGATTTGTGCCTAAAAAAGCTTACGAGGGTGCCTATTACCCTATTGAAGGCGGCATGAATAAGACAATAAGACTTTCGGGCTGTGCTAAAGACATTCAGCTTGTAAGTGTAAGTTCTATACCTGCATTTAGAGATTCTTTAAACAATCTTGAACCGGAAAATCTTAAAAGCACAATATTTATAGAGGCTCTTGCCTGCCCAGGCGGCTGTGCAAACGGTCCTTGCAAAGACCCGTCAAAACCCGGTGTAATAACAATGTCTGATATCTTAAAAACCGTTAAATTAAGAGATGATATTCCGACAGAACCCGAGGTTGTTGTTGAAAAAGAATACC
>CALUSA010000079.1 GCA_944323275.1 Candidatus Gastranaerophilales bacterium | reverse complement strand
ATTATATCGACCATGCCTGCATAGATTTTATTAAAGAGTGGGAGCACGAACGTCAGGAAGAAATAAAATCACGTAATTTGAATTTGGATGTACACGTAGCGTGGGAACAAATGAAAGAAACATATCCTTCTTTCAGATGGGGACATTTTCATAAAGCTCATGAAGAAAAAGTTTTAAATAAAAACGATTTTTCAGGTCATTAACACTTTCTAAACAGTTTTAATTGCTTCTGTAACAAAAAATTTCTGGTTATTGTAAAATAAAAGTGAACATAACGAGGTGCAATTTTGAACAGAGAAGAAATTTTAAACAAGGCAAATGAGCTTATAACGGAAAAAGACTTTGAACAGGCAAAAAATGTTATTGAAGATTATATAAAAGAGTCTGACGATACATCTATTGAAGTTGAAAAAACGCTGGGGTTGTGCAATGTAAATCTCGGAAATAACAAGGCGGCAAAAGATAATTTTGAAAAAGTTATTGATGCTGATTATGACGACGCTACTGCGTGGTTTTACCTCGGTATGATATACGAAGACCTTGAGGAACTGGAAAAAGCGCAGGCTGCTTATGAAAGAGTTGTTGTTTTAAGAGCTGATTACAAAGACGCATACAAAAATCTCTCTGTACTGCATTTGAAATTAAAAAACAACGATACCGCAATTGAATTTGCACAAAAAGCCCTGACTTTTGACGAAGAAGACTATCAGGTCTTTTATATTATCGGTACGGCTTATACCTCAAAAAAAGATTACGAAAAAGCCGTTGAATATCTGCAAAAAGGCATAGCACTAAAACCGGAACATCCTTTGATGTACAACAATCTCGGTTCATGTTATCTCGGGTTAAACAAAATTGCCGAGGCACAAAAAACTTTTGAAAAAGCAGTTGAGCTTGACCCTAAAAACGCTACAAGTTATTATAACCTTGCCACCTCGCTTCAATTACAGCAAAAACATAAAGAAGCATTTGAACTTTTTGAAAAAGCATATAATATAACGCCGAATGAATTCCATCTTTCTGCGGCGGCTGTTGCGGCAATAAATGCTGATGAATGGGAAAAAGCAATTACTTATTATCAAAAACTAATTGTTCTCCATCCGGAAAAACAGAATTTTCAATATAACCTTGCCTGCGCTTATCATGCACTTGCGAAATATAATGAAGCTATCAGGCTGCTTGCACAGCTTGTTACGCTTAATCCCAAATCTATATCTATGGGAAAAATGCTTGCTGATTGTTATGAAAAAACAGGCAACACGGAACTTGCAAAAAAAGTTTATACAAATATGATAAGACTCGGTAAAATACCGCCCGAGGTTTATTACAGATATGCGCTTTTGTGTATGAAAACAGGGGATACAGACAAAGCCGAAACAATCTTTAAAAAAGTTATTCAGCTTGATTCCCAAAATGCCTGTGCACATAAAGACTTAGGCGTAGTCTATCTTTCACAACGTTTGTTTGATTATGCAAAAGATGAGTTTGAAACAGCATATAAACTTGAACCTGAAAATTCGACTATTGTATTTGAACTGGCTAATTTTTATCACGCAATGAACGACTATAAAACAGCTGCTCAATACTATGAGAAGGCTTACAAACTTGATGAAAATTCTATGGATATAAGTATTTTCAGAGCATTAAATTATCTGAAAATGAATGATTTGGACAAATCCCTTGAGCTGTTTTTAGATGCAATGAAAAAATTTCCATCGCAGTATTTGATTTTGTATAATATCGGATTAATTTATTATCAAAAGGGCAACTATGATGCAGCCAGAGAATTTATTTCAGACGCATACAGCCTTTATCAGGACCCTGAGATTATGAATGTACTGGCATTAACCTTTTTTGAACTTAAAGAATATGACAACGCCCGTAACCTTGCATTAAAACTTGCCGAGAAATACCCTGATAATATAAATATTTTGCTTTTGCTTGCAAAAATATACATTGAAACAGGTGATGCAAAAAATTCCGTAGAATATCTGGAAAAAATATTGAAAATTTTCCCTGAACAGCCGGAAGCAAAAGAGTTATACGAAAAAATTGAGGGAGTAAATAAATAATGTACGAATTAAAAGTAATAAGCTCATTTTCTGCAGCACACCACCTTTTAAATTACGAAGGCGAATGCGAAAATCAGCACGGACACAACTGGAAGGTTGAAGTTTTTATCAAAGGTGAAAATCTTGACAGATCCAATATTCTTGTTGATTTTAAGGTTTTAAAAAGAGAATTAAAAACAGTGCTTGATAAACTCGACCACAAAGATATCAACGAGCTCGAAGAATTCAAAAACACAAGCCCGAGCAGTGAAATACTGGCAAAATTTATTCATGACGAAATGAAGAAAAAATTTCCCCAGGTGTCTAAAGTAGGTGTTTGGGAGAATGAAAATTCTTGCTCTATGTATTACGAAAATTGGAATTAAAATTAGAATTAAAGGCGGGATGAGATAATGAATTTAATACAGGCAATTATAATGGGGTTAATACAGGGATTGACCGAGTTTTTACCGGTTTCAAGCTCAGGACACCTTGTTTTATCATCAAGTTTATACAAATATTTTACACATAAAGACTTTGTGACAGGCAGCAGTGAGGAAGTTATATTTGATATAGTGCTTCACCTCGGTACTTTGCTTGCTGTTTGTTTATATTTTAAAGATGATATTATTAAAATCACAAAAGCATTTTTTAATGCATGCTTAAAAAAAGATTTTTCTGACCCCGAAGCAAAACTGGCGGCATTCATCCTGCTTGGTACTGTTTTTACAGTCATTGTGGCATATCCGTTAAAAATCGTGTCAGAAAACCTCATCAGTCTGCCTTATATTGTCGGAATATTTATCTTTTTAACAGGCTGGATACTGTTTTTGGGAGAATGGGCTGCAGAAAAGAAAAAATTAAAAACAAATAAAGTTGATTTAAAAACCGCAATAATTATAGGTCTTGCACAGGGCATTGCCTCTATCCCCGGAATTTCCCGCTCCGGTTCTACTATTTCTACTGGTATATTCCTCGGCTTAGACAGAGTAGCCTGCGCAAGATACTCATTTTTGCTAAGTCTGCCAATTATTGTCGGGGCATCGATTTTTTATCCTGTACTCGAACTTGATTTGCACCAGATGATGAATTTTAACTGGCTTGCCTTTGCTGTAGGATTCATTATTTCATTTATTTCCGGATATTTTTGTATAAAATATTTCCTGAAATTTTTGGGTAAACACTCAATGAAAATATTTGCGTACTACTGCTGGGCTGCAGGTTTGTTTATGTTTGTATTTTTTAAATTCTTTGCATAAAAGCCAAACAGCCGAGTTTATCGGCTAAATTTCAAATTTTATTATACATTAACAGAAATCAGTTGACTGTTATTATTGTTATCTGTAGCAACAGTTGTTGTGCCGTTATCAATAATATCCAGCACGGTATTAACTTTATCCTCAATGCCGTCAATATCATAATCATGCGGACGGCTATTGCGTCTTTCTATCCACTGTTCAAATTTTGTTTCCATTTTATTTATGAAATTTTTAATTGTTGACGGTTTTGGCAGTCTTGAACACAGCATTTTCTGTTCTGCAACAAGCATTTTAGAATCTTATTGCTGATTTTCCGTATGACCTGCTTGCTGCCCATTGCTGTCAGAATCCAATACATTTGTCTGCTGATACGGTGTATAAATATGCACTGTTGAACCGGAAACTGTTGTCATAAAATAACCTTTCACACTTTTCCTATATCTTTTTAAAGGTAATTTATTTGCAATTATTGCTAAAAATAAGAAAATTATGAAAAAATATTACACAGAATTATGACAGCAAAAAACCGGCATTAAAGAAGCCGGTTTTTATATTTAATTTTAATATTTTAATTATTTTCCTGCTTTTCCTGTTCTTTCTTTTCTGTTTTATCTTCAACAAAAAATCTTTTACTTTCAATTAAAACAGGTAAGCCTCTTAAAACACAGAAGACAACTGCTGCATAAACGCAGAAATGTGCAAACGGACAAATACCTATACAAATATTGTGGAAATTTCCCCAGGCAGAAATTGCCTGTTCTGAAAGCAGAGGGTCCTCGCCCTGCAGAAACAAATTCATTGCGGCAAACGGGAAATTGCATAAAATCATCAGTGCAAATGCAAGAGCTTTTGTTACGGCATAAGAACCTCTTGAAAAATTAGACGCAACAAGAAAATGACCCAATTTGGTCTGCATCATGGTAGTTTTGCCAAAAGCTGTATAGCCCTGTTCAAGAGCAATACTTCTTACACCGTCTGTTAATATGCCCCTTGTAACAACGATAAGCGGTATCCATACCGGAATCCAGCCGAGAACTGCAAAAACAATCCAATAAATATTTTCTACTATTCTATCCCCTAAAATATCCAGCACCGCACCGAATTTTGAACTTTCGTTTAACAGTCTTGCAACAAAACCGTCCAATCCGTCAAACCATATTGCAATTACGGTTAGAATAAAAGCAATAATATAGCTTGCGGGTGTTTGATAGAAAAGCAGGCTAATTGCTATAAATGCAATAATTATTCTGATAATTGTTATCAAATTTGCCATCTTAAATACTCCTCGTTTCCGTATGAAATTAATTATTACTGTTTGCTTCTTGAAGAAACAAAATTATGTTGATTTAAAAGCTTAAGCTTGTCACCCAGCATCATTTTTTCTGCATCCTCAAGAATTTTTACCACGAAATATCCGTTTTCACCGTCGCTTCTGGCTTTTTTGCCGTTTTCGATACATTTAACAAAATGTTCGCATTCAAGTTTTAACGGTTCAATTTCCAGATAATCAAGGGCAATATTGCTGCCTGAGTTCGGTTTGTCGTTTTTAAACACCTGCAGCTTGTCCTCTTTTAACGTATCATCGAACATTGCGGAACCTTTTGTTCCTCTGAGCATAAGGTTTACTCTTTTTTGCGGATGAATCCAGCTGTCTGAAATATGAGCAATACACCCTGATTCGTATTCTATTTCGATATGGGTAATGTCCATAATTTCATTACCTTCCGAACTTACACCCATTGCAGAGATAACCTGCGCAGGTTCTTCCCCGAGAATATAGCTGACCATGGAAACATCATGAGGTGCCAAATCCCACATAACGCTTCTGTCATTTTTAAAGTAATTTATATTCAACCTGTCGGATTGAACATATTTTATCTCCCCTAGCTCTCCAGAGGCAACAATCATTTTCAACCTGTTAACCGCAGGGTGATATAAAAGCAAATGTCCGACCATTAATACAAGATTTTTAGATTCAGCAAGTTCTTTTAAAATCAAAGCCTCATTGCTTGCCGTTGCAATAGGTTTTTCTACATACACGTGTTTACCTGCTTCAAGAGCCTGTTTAACAAGCTTAAAGTGAGTATGGCTCGGTGTTGCCACTACGACAGCATTAATTTCTTTATTTTCTAAAACCTCGTTAAAATCAGGTGTTGTATAAATTTCAGGATAATCCGCATTGACCCTTTTACGGTTTTCTTCGTCCATATCGCAGACAGTATGCAGATAATTAAGGTTGTAAAAATTTCTTACAAGGTTTTTCCCCCATATTCCCGCACCTAATACAGCTACTTTAGTGGTTGGTTTTGCTGAACTCATTTATAATCCCCTGTCAAACTATTCTTTTATCGTATAAATTTTGACTAAAATTTTTTATTCAAAATTTTTTGAAATTATTCATTTAACCAATTATATCAATGTAAAAAGAAAAAAAGCAAATTAATATTATATAAAGGTAATATTTGTTTAACATTTTTGCTTAAAGACAAATAAGTCTTATACAAAATTGCCGCTAAATGAAATTATTGACGACGCAGATGTCAAAAAGGTAAAATATCTATTATGATTAAAGTTCTTATTACATTGCCGAATAGTATAGCCGGCACCCTTATAATGAATGGTTTTAAGCAGGGATTCAAATCTAACGGCTGTTTTGTTATGGCAAAAGATTTAAGAGAGTTGACAGTTGAGGATATACAACGATTTAAGCCTGATATAATAATCGGTTACGACTATGGTTTTTTATTCTGTGACAATGAAGAACTTAAAAGTTATATTATAAAGAATCAAAATAAATACAAACTTGTCCATTATTTTGCGGATGAACCAAAAGGCAAATACGCCTGTGTCAACAAACCTGAACTTTATGAAAACTTTAAATGTTTAAATGTACTTTCTTTTATGTGGGACAGAGATTTTGTAAAAGATTTGCCAAATTGTTCTTTTCTTCCGCTTGCCGTCAATGCAAAAGCTTACAGACTTGTTGAATTTGACGAAAATTCTCCGGTTTATGAAATATCGTTTGTAGGTCGTCCGCTTGGCGAAAGACGTCAAAAAATACTTGCTGCTTTAATCAAAAAATTCGGCAGCAAAGTGAATATTTTTTCTTATGAAAAACATTTTTTGCAGAGTCTTGACGATATGAAGGAAAAACAATTTCTTTCAGATAAAGAATTAGACATATACAAAAGCTCATATCGAGGTTTTTTGACAACAGAGCAGGAGCTTGCGCAAGTTTATGCAAACAGTCTGGTTAATATAAATATTACGCTGCAGGGAATTTCAGGACTCAATTACAGAGTTTTTGAAGTACTTGCTTCAAGAGGATTCTTGCTTACGGATGATATGGCAGACGTAGAACGTAATTTTATTGTTTCAAAAGAGCTTGAAACATACAAAGATGTGTATGACCTTCTTGATAAAACGGCTTTTTATCTTAAAAATATTGATATCGCTCAAAAAATTGCAACAATAGGCTATAGCGATGTATATAAACGCCACAGCTATACAGCAAGAGCAAGAACCATTCTTGAAAAAATTAAAGAACAGTCTTTAAACTAAAATTTAGGAAACACAATAAAAATGTTTGACTTAATAAAATCCATTTACTGGGAAATATTATCCTATTTTGTACCGGAAAAAACCGAATATGAGATAACCGGCTCTTGTAAAAAATGCGGCAAATGCTGTAATTATATGTACAGTTATGACACATATACACCTGAGGAATTCAAAATTATGCAATTTTTATTCCCCGCATACAAAAGGTTTTACATAAAAGGCAGAGATGAATTCGGCAATTTGATTTTTGCATGTAAATATGTCACAAAAGACGGATTGTGTTCTGTTTACGACAAACGGCTTGCAATGTGCAAACGCTACCCTTTGCCCAAAATACATTATCCTGCAGACCTGCATGAAGGCTGCGGATATACAGTACATAAAAAGAAATTTGAGGATTATTTAAAAACACGATAGCTTTTTTTATCAAAAATGTTATAATTTTCTTATTATAAACAAATAAGGAATTTATTTATGGCTGACAATTATGAATTCATTACCTGCCCTGCTTGCGGCAAAATTATGAAAAAAGTTTATCTTGAAAATCAGGATTTCATCGTTGATATATGCTTAGACGGCTGTGGCGGAATCTGGCTTGATAACAGAGAACTGCCTAAAATTGACGAAAAGAAAGAAGATATTACTCCGATTACCGAAGCTAAAAAGAACAGAGAGTACATAAAAGTAGATACTTCAAAAGAAAGAGAATGCCCGCTCTGTCACAAACCAATGGTTAAAAATAATGTAAGCGCAAAAATGGAAATTACTATTGACGAGTGCTATTACTGCGGCGGAAAATTCTTTGACCACAGCGAACTTGAAGCAATGAGAAATCAATACAACTCTGACGATGAAAGAGTTGCTGATGTTAGACGTCTTGCAGAAAATTCCGATAAAATGCAAATTATTTTAGACACTCTTATTCATAACGATATAAATTAAGTGTTTAAAATTTTATTCACTTCTTTTTTATAAATATTTACATGAGGCTGAAGAACCTCGGGCAATGTGTCCGGTTGTTCAGTCTTATTATTTTTAAATTCCCTGAGCAGCATACCGGCATAAATTGTTTCAAAATGTTTTAGCTCTATAAATTCTGCAATGGATTCTGCCGAAAGGTCTTTAAGTTCTATCAAAGACACGGGATGATTTTGGGAATATGCTTTTAAACTACCGTTAAGCAGTGCGTTATATGCTTTGTAAGCATTGGTACCGTTATTTTTTACTGCATTAAAGGTATAAAAAGATGTAGTATTATTTTCATCAAGGTCACTTTCAGCGGAATTATGCAGAAAATCGGGACCAACCAAATCTCCGCTCACTTTATAAAGAGATTTGTGAGATTCTTTTTTAAGCTGCGTATTCCATAAAGTTGTTCCCTTGAATCTGTCGCCAAAATAATAGTCATACTGGTTTTCCAGCCCTGAAATGACGCATTGTGTGTTAAATGCAGCTCTTTGCAGCGCAGCATTGGTTCTAAAATCCGGGGTTAAAAAATTTTTTTGAGCTTTAATCGAAGCGTCTAAAAGTTTTTTCATTTCATTTTTCGGCAGCCCGCAGCAGGCAAGCGCAATAAGTGTATGGTCGTCAAAAGCTCCGAATCTTCCGCCGCAGCCGTCATGGATAATCCCGCATTTGTAACCTTTTTCGTTAGCGAGCTTGCGTAATTTACTTTTGTTTTCATCGCTGTCCGTTATGCAAATATAATTTTTAAAGTCTTTTCCCAGAACTTTTTGTACATATTCAAAATCATTAGACGGCTCCAGCGTTGTTCCAGACTTTGATGCGACCATTATTGCAGCAGAATTTATATCACCTAATTTCCTTACAAAATCATCTTCATCCTCAGGTGTTACGGCAGACAAAAACACGGCTTTATCGGACAAACCGAAAAGTGAAAGCAAATTTTCTATAGTATGTTTTGAACCGCCTATGCCGATTATGCCGAGTTTTCCGTTTTCATCAGGTTTTATGCTTGCGGCAAGAGCATAGATTTCATCGAGCCTTTTTAGTTGTGCCTGCGGCAGGTTTTCTATCCAGCTTAATTCCTGATTGGCTTTATTTCTTCTGATGTTAATTTCTTTTGCTTTGTTTTCAGCAATTTGAGCATATTTTTGATACATCTGCTCACGGGTAAGTGTATTAAAATATTTAATATTAATCTGCCCCTGCGGATGCATTGTATTCATATAAGCCACAAGCGAAGGCACATTTACGGCTTCATAAACAGCTTGTGGTGTTTGAGAAGATATTGTTTGAGAAGCTGATTTAAAAGCAATGTAAGATTTTTGATTATAATTTATATTTTGCGGCGCAATTGTTGTAATCATATTGGCTTAAAAACCGTAAAAATTTTTTTTTGCGCAGTTTAATATT
>CALUSA010000078.1 GCA_944323275.1 Candidatus Gastranaerophilales bacterium | reverse complement strand
AAGCCGAGATGGATAGAATTAGTATTACGGAGTTTATAGAGGAGTTTACATGAGCATGAAATCTTGTCAAAAATTTTTTTGCTACTAAAGTCGTAAAATATTAAAAAATATTAAGATGAATTTTTTGGCATTGAAAAATACCTTAAAAATGCTGTTGTATAAGTATTTTTACAATTTTAATCCTTTTAGGCATAAAGATTCCGCTTTCAGGTAATGTAAGACATAATTTTTTTGTAAAAAATATATTTAATCAAAATTATCTGATTTTATTAAATATAAACAAAAGGAGCCATTATGAAATATTTAATAAGAAAACCTGATACATTTATGAACACGTTAAATGAAGAAATTAACTCAATTTTGCGCCGCAGTTTTGATTCTGTTTTTCCGGAATATGTTCTGGAAAAGGAAACAAGAGGTTTAACCATACCTGTTGACATAAAAGAGTTTGATAATGAATACAGAATCAGAGTAGAAGTTCCCGGTATAAAAAAGGAAGATATTGATATTGAATTAAATAAATCTTATATGACCATTTCTGCAAAAAAACAGGAAGAAAAAGAAGAAAAAACAAAAAAATATCATAAAACGGAATTTGCCTATGGAGATTATTGCAGAACAGTATATTTCCCGCAGGAAATAAATATCTCACAGGCAGAAGCTAATTTAGATAACGGTATCCTGCGTCTTGACCTTCCTAAATTAAAATCATCGAATGAAGAAACTAAAAAATTAGAAGTAAAATAACAGGATTCTATTTAGCAACCCGCTTCTTTATTGTTTTGCAAGCGGGTTTTTTATACAAAATGCGGAGAAAATTATGACAACAATTATCGGTATAAAAATTAATAACCGTCTTGAAACTGCACTTGATGTACAGGAAATTTTAACAAAATACGGATGTATTATAAAAACAAGAATCGGTCTGCATGAAGAAATTAACGGAAAATGTTCGTCTAAAGGGCTGATACTGTTGGAAATCATTAATGATGATTCCGCAGTAAAAATTGCAAACGAACTTTGTGATATTGAAGATATCGAAATTCAACAAATGCGTTTTAATCAGCCGTAAAATTTATATCTTCCGATTTAAAATCGAAATAATTGATTAATTAATTTTTGAATCCGAAGGTGCTTCTATCATGCTTAAAAGATTTTTAAAAGTTTTTTGGGCAGATGATCTGTGGAAACTTAATATCCCCGAAGATACTCTGAACACCGGTGATGTTCTCTGCATTCTTATATCAAAATCTGTCTGAGAAATTTTACCTTCATCAAGTTTTTTCTGGTATTTTTTCTTAGTTGTAATGATATTTAAATGCGGAAGGAAATACCCGAGGGTAGCTGCCATAAAACCGATACCACCAAGTTTTACATAGGCATGTGCTTCTTTTGCAAATTTAAGCAGACTATTATTTTCAGGAATAGCTTTTAAAGCTTGTTCAAGATTTTTAAATGCTTCGGAACCGTTTGCTTTACCTTCTTTAATAGCATTTAAAATATCTTTGTTATCTTTTTTGTCGGTAATTGCTGTTAATAAATCAGTCATACCTAATTTTTTAAATACTTTATCCAGTTTACCGCCGTGTCTGTCAACTGTTTCAGAGAAATTGACAAGAGCATCATCCATATTTTCAAGACCTGAATACCAGTCAATAATTTGTTTTTGAGAAGCAAAAGAAGAACTGAAAACTTTTCCCTGTTTACCTAATGTAAATTTAGGTTTTCCGTTTTTATCTTTGCCGATTGAAATTATAGGGTCATTCGGGTTGCCCATTGTTAAAATAGGTACACCGGATTTTTTTGTTACCGCATAAGCAACAGCTTTGTTTATCAAAGGTGCGCCTGCAACTGAAAGTGCTACGGCAGGTACATCACGTGTAACAACTTCTCTTTTTTCGTCATTGCTTCGGGATTCAAAAAATCTTCCGCCAAGCATAAACAATGTTGCAACTATAAAAAACATTGCTCTTGTTAAAGAACCGTTAGGTTCTATATCACAAGCTTTGCCTAAAGTTTCAAATGCACGGTTTGCATATCCGTTTCCGAAAGAAGGCTGATTGTTATTTGTATTTTGTTTGTATGCAGCTTTCGGTGCTGCTGATGAATAACCGTTGATTCTCATTTATGCAGCCCCCTTTGTTTTGTTATCCTGTTTCGTGTCCTGTGCATTTGGTGCTGCATCTTTATTTTCTCCGGTGTTAAGACCGTCGACGCCCGGGAATTTGTCACCTGTCTGGTAAAGTTTTGGAATTATACATAAGAAAGCTGATAATGCGCCAACTGCAAGGATATTAGTTGTATAGCGCAATTGTTTGGCTTTTTTATGGAATTTATCAATGAAGGTTTCACTTTCATCAGAAGTTTTTTCTGCTTTTTTAGTAAAATCATCAAGATAATTGCGCATATCTTTAAAGAGAGATTTTGTATCCTGCTCTTTACCGCCGGCTTTTATAGTAGCGGCATTATCAAGATATTTACCGTTTGCCTTATTGAGTTTGGTGACAATTTCTGTGGCTTTGGTTCTGAGTTTTTTGGCAGGTTCTGATTTTTCGATATTTTTTATCATTAAATCCGAAAGCTCATCTATCAGACCTTTTTCTTTGTCGTAACCTTTAAACGCATCTTCTGTTAAATTTTTTACAAAATCTTTTTTAATAGCCGCACTGTCTTTAATAGAAGCGGTTGTTTTTTGCATAATAGGTTTAAAGCTGTCAAGTACGCTTGCTTGTACTTTAGCTACCTTACCTCTTGTAAGACCTACTGCTGTCATAACTGCAAGCGGTACATAGAAGAAAGCAGGACCTGATAATATTTCTCTTACAAGCTCCTCACGACCGGCTTTGTAGTTTAAATGTCCGAGTTCTTCTCTGTTTCTTAAATATCCTTGACCTGTTCTCGGTGCCATCATACCAAAGGTATCAATACTCAAAAATTCACCGAGGAATCCGTTATTTTCGATAAATGTTGCAAAAGCAACCGCAGGATTTCCAAATGAAGGATTTTTCTTTTTGGAATTTCCATGCTCCGTATTAATGTTTTTTTGTCCGGTATAATTTAGTGATTGTAACTTCATTTAACCCTGCCAAAGTCTTCACACATGAATGTTTAATGCAAAACATATAAATAAATTGCTATATTGTAACGAATATATTAACATATATTTACAAATATGTGTACCCTTTACACTTATTTTTTCCTGTTTTATTAAGTAATGTTAAGAATGTAGCAGTGCCCGAACACGGTTCAAACTGCTATTAGTGTAGTGTTTTAAGGATAATAAAATTTTTTTTTGTAACTTTATAAAAATACGTTATTCTGAAAAAAATTTTTTTTGATTTATAATATATTCTGTATAGGATAAAGTCACAGAAGGAAAATTAGATGTCCGAAACAATGCAAATAGGGATTCCGAGAGCCATGTCATATTATAATTATTTCCCGTTTTGGTATGGTTTTTTTGAAAATCTAGGTATTAAAGTGGTTATTTCCGATAAAACTACAAAACAAACCATGTCAGACGGTTCGGCACTTGTCGTGTCAGAAACTTGTCTGCCTATAAAAGTTTATGTCGGACATATACTGAACCTGCTTGATAAAGGTATAGACAAAATTTTTATCCCTTCTATTCAATCTATTGATCACAAGATATATAATTGTTCAAAAATCAGAGGATTGCCTGACTTAATTAAAAATGTTGTTAAAAGAAAATTTACCATTATTGATGCGACTTTAGATAAATCCGAAAAAAATCGTGGTTTATATTCTTTTTTAAAGGAAGCTGTTGCACCTTTCGGTATAACCGATGAAAAAAGAATAAAAGAAGCGTCAAAAGAAGGCTGGAAAGTACTTAATAATTTCAAAATTATGTTAAATTCCGGTATTCCTTTTGAAAAAGCACTTAATTATGCAAAAAAAGGTCAGGTTGTAATTGTAAATAACCAGAAATCTTATCCTATAAGTGTTGCAGTGCTTGCTCACAGCTACAATTTATTTGATGATCGTATATCAATGAAAATTTTTGATAAACTTGAAAAGCTTGATGTTAAATCATATACTGCAGAACAGCTTTCCTTGGAACAATTAAAAGAAGGTATTTCTGCAATGGAATCAAAATTGTACTGGGCTAATGAATATGAAATGACAGGTGCTGCGGGACATTATTTGCAGGATAACAACATCGACGGGATAATTACAATTAATGCATTTGGTTGCGGTCCTGATTCAATTATGGTTGAAAGAATTTCAAGGGCAGCAAGAAAATTTAATAAACCGATTTTGAATCTTTCTGTTGATGAACAAACAGGTGAAGCAGGTTTTATTACAAGAATAGAAGCATTCACGGACATGCTTTTCCGTAAAAAACGTGCAAGCATTGTTAATAAAATCAATATTAAGGATAAGGCTCCTGTACACGAAACAGCGGAAAGAGAAATTAAATTTTCTAAAAAATAAAGATATTCAAAATGAATTTTTTGCAAAACAAAGAGCTCAATGAGAATCATAATATAACCAAGACCGGTTACAGAGCACTGTTTTTGTTATCACAATTGATTAAACAGCCTTTGTCCAGAAATGAAATAATAGAAATTCTGGAAAGGAATCCTGTCATAGGTAAAGATTTATCAAAAGATAGTATAACAAATACAATCAATACCTTAAGAAAAGCCGGTTGTATTATCAGCAGACCTTCTCAAAAAACGCAAAATAAATATGTTTTAAAATTTCATCCGTTTTGTATTGGTTTAGACAAAAATCAGATAAATGCATTACAAACTTTTAGAGATGCGGTTATTGCTCATGAAGACTGGCAGCTTGTTTTGCATATAAATAATTTATTCGCAAAAATATCCAAACTTGCTCCTGATAATGTTTCAAAAGAAATTTTAAATACCAATCATCCTTTTAATGATATTAATATTGATATTTTGAATACACTGATTCTTTTTATAAAAACACATAAAAAAGCCAAATTTGTGTATAAATCTGCCGGATACGGTTTGGAAGAATTGGAATTTTCGCCTGAATATATAACTTTTGAAAACAATAAATTATATATCTGGGGGCATAATTCAAAATATGACAGTTTTGGTTATTTGAGAATAGATAAAATTAAAGAGGTAACAACTCCTATATATAATGCTCCAAAATCAGATGTTCAAAATTTTGACAGACCGTCTGTTACGGTCGAGTATATATTAAAAGGCAGCAGTGCGCAGACTTTTGTTTGCAATGAATACGAAGAAATTATCAAAAAAGAAGAATCAATAATTACAGTCCGCTCACATGTTAAAAATAAATTTAATTTTTACCAAAGGATTTTGTCCTTTGGCACGGATTGCAAATTACTTTCACCTCAATCGGTGCAAAAAGAGTTTTTGCAAATTATAAAGGATATAAAAGCAGGGTATAGTTATGGCGATTAGTAAAATAAATAATGCTGGATACAGGTTAATTGAACTGCTTAAAGAGCTTATTAAAAGTCCTCTGGACATTGATGAATTGCTTGAAATTGTTGAAGATACCGCTGATAATACGTATAGAAAAGAATTAATTAATAAGTATTTGAATACGCTAAGACTTTTTAACCTTTCTGTAATAAAACAGAAGGATAACAAATATTATATACAAAGGGGTATTGATACAATCGACTTTAATGAAAAAGATTTGTCCGTAATTAAGCTTATGAAAAATTCTTTGCAACAAATTCAAAGCATTGAGTTAAAAGAAAATCTGGCTGCGGCTTTGCAAATTTTGGAAAAAAATTTTTCTGACAGTACATGTAATTTAATATCCGAAAAAACGATAAATCCGTATGTTCAAAATTTTAAACTCGCTTTATATGACAAAAATATACAAAATTTTGAAAAGTATTGTAAAGACAAGCTAAAATTAACAATAAAATATAAGAATAGCTCAACATCAGAAACAGAAAAATATAATATTGCGCCGGTGAAAATCATTTATAAAAATAAAAATGCCGCATTAATCGGCTACAATTATGCAACAAATTCTTATAAAGAATTTTTGCTGGAAAATATTATTGAAGTGACACAAATGCCTCAAATATCTACAATAAATTTATCAGGTTCGCTTACTTTTAAACTTAAAAACAGACTTGCTGCATCATACAAACTAAAAGAAGGCGAAAGCGTTATAGAACAGGGACCTGATTACATAATAGTTTCAAACAACCTTGAAGACAAAGATTTAATTATAAAAAGACTTATCAGGTATTTTAACAACTGTGAGATACTTTACCCTAAATCTATGAAAGAAAAAATGTTAAATCTTATTGAAGATATGGAGAAAATGTATGCCGAAATTCTTTAGTAAGAACAAAATTGTCGGAAACTCCGGCGAGGATATTGCTTGTGAATTTCTTAAAAAAAACGGATACAAAATACTTGAACGCAATTTTCATTACTCACGTATGGCTGAAATAGATATAATAGCTAAAAAAAAAGATACATTAGTCTTTGTTGAAGTAAAAACAAGGTCAAATGAAAATTACGGGCATCCTTTTGAAGCAGTAAGCCATAAGAAATTAGAACATATTTTTAAAGCCGCACAGGCTTATATGCAAATTACGGAGGAAGAATACAAAAAATTCCGCATAGATATAATATCTGTTTTAGGTGTAGAAAATCCTAAAATAGAACATTTAGAAAATGTGAGCCTGAACTAAAAAATAAAAACCTATTTAGCAATAGCTTTGTACTTTGCAGCAAGCCGGTTGTATTGTTCAGCCTGTGCACAGGCTATACGGCAGGCAAGATCATATTTTGCACTTAATTTGTCATATTCTTCACGGGAAACTGTTGCATTACCGGCAGTAAAATTTGGATTTGAGGGATTATTCTTTTGCGCCTGTTCAGCTTTCCCGAAACTTCTCAAAGGTTGGCATGACATGTGGTTTGTAGCTAAGCTGACGCGCATTTTTAATCTCCTTTCTCATTCCCGTAATACTTTCTTCGGCTCAATTATTATACATCTATATTTTGATTATTTCAATATGTAAAGTTTGTAAATCCGGGATTAATTTTTAAAAGGAATATTATGCTTTTGTATATAACCATTAAGCAGTTTGTTTTTTATGTTTAGATAGGTTCATTACCTATAATAATAGGAATGTTGTGCCTCGCACTGCATCGTTTTAACTCAAGCGGTATGTCAGTTTGTAGGTGGGATTTTAGCCCAATAAAATATAGATTTTACCTTAAATCATTAATATTTTTTGTTTTGCAAGTTCATTTCTTTCTTTTGTAAACCTTATTGTTGGGCTGAAATCCCACCCCGGTGCTTATCCACTATTGCTTAATTATTTGTTTATGCAGGATTATCAAAATGGAAAAATTTTATTTGGTGATATGTTAAGGTGTTGTAACATCGGCACTTATCTCCCAAATATTAAGGATAGGGTCAAAAGTAAGATCTTTTATTTGTATTTTACTACCTTTTTGGACTAGTAATTCCCACACTCCTCTTTCACCTTTCATATTTATACCTTCAAGAAATAAAGCATTTGAACCTTTTTTAAGATTAAAATTCCAAAAAACTCCTGATGACGACCCACCAGACGGACTAGTTAGAGTACACGACATAAATCTGTCATTTGTGGCAACATAGTTATTGGATAATACAGATTGTTTCAATTTTAAAAATTCCATTTTTTTTGTTTCGATATCAGTCATTTCATTTATGCGTTTCATGACTGAATCTATAGTTTGTCCGGAGAATTCACCATTTAATGTTATTGTTTGTAAGCAACCCCCAAATGAATTATCGTTAGCTCCTGAGATTGGCATAAATCCTTCTGTACGCATACATTTTACATCTGATTGTAATTTTTGATTTGCTAAGTATTTTGAGATTTTATTTTTCATTTCTGATGTTAAATTATGATTTAAAATAAAAGGTGTTGCTTTGTATTGCATTAACGTATCATATATTTCCTCTGGTACGAAATCAGCTTTTGCACAATTTAAGATAAATGCACTTTGTTCAGGTGTCATTTTATTTATCCATTGTGTAGCAACGTTATCTGATTTCATTATATTTTGATAAAGAAGTAATAATTTATGTGGTTCTATGTCAGACACTTCTATAACATTTGAGGCTTTTTCAAGTAATGTTTTTATATTTGTTATATCTTGTTCTGTTAAAGATTTACTGATATTTTCAATAGCAACATTACCTATTTCATCTGAAAAATGTGATTTTAATATTTTTTCAAGCCCTGAATCAACATTGAATGTGTAATAATCAGAGTTTTTATTTAAACCTAAAAATTCTTGTATGTTATTTCTCCAATTATTGGGATTTAATTTGTTCTTAAATGTAACTTTAAAAACAGAAAGGCTAAAATTATCTGAATGTATATTATTTATACTGTTTTTTAGGCTTATACAAGTTTCCAGGCTCGGATTTGTACCTAAAATTTCTTCAATGGAATACAAAAGTTCTTTAGAAACTTTACCATCATTTACAATACTTTCTATTACAGGTTTTATCTCTGGATTTTTATATTTTTCTAGTAATTGATTTTTGTGATTTTGAATTTCAAGTTTTTCTTTATTTTTTATTTCAATTTCTTTTGTTATATTTATATTGGCTTGTTTAAAATCATCTCTGTACTTACTCATTATTGAGCTTATATCAGAAAGCTCAACACCTGCTTCTAGTGCATTCATTACAATATTGGCACGTTGTGCGGTTTCTGTTTCGCTATATCTTATATCATCTATATTTTTATTACACATTTCTAATAAAAAATGATAATCTTTTTGACCTTTGCTTTCAAAACAAATTATCAAGTCTTGGATTTCGGGCTGTCTAATATTGCCAAATTCACTAAGGGTTATTATCTGTTCTTTTGACAAAGATGTGTTTTTGATAATTCTGTTTACTGCTTCTTGATATTCTTTTTGTAAAGCTTCCGCTTCATTTTGTCTTATTTTGATCTGGTTTAAATCAGGTTTTTGTTTTGCTATTCTTTGGCAACCAAGAATTATATTTACTCCTTTACGGAAAGCTTCTGCAATTTGAATGGCATAATTCCTTGTATATGCAGCATTCGCAACAACTCCTAATTTGTCATTGTCAAAATTAGGAGAGTCGTATAGCATTTTTATTAATTCTATATTATCTTTTGTTAGATTAGCAAAATATGATTCTTGTAAAGGATTGAAATCTTGGGAATTAATCCTTTTGTTTATAAATTCTAATACGTCTTGTGAACAATTTTCTTTGAATGTTTCAATTTGTGCCTCAGATGCACCAAGCTGTTTTAATATATCAAGTGTAGCTTTTTCATCATTATTATGTGCAGACGGTTTTTCACCTTCAGCATTAATCCCTTTACCCATCACAAAGCCTGCTAAAGCATTCTCATCTTCAGCTTTGAAAACTTCTTTGCCCGCTTCGTCTTTGACAGTGTAACCGTT
>CALUSA010000077.1 GCA_944323275.1 Candidatus Gastranaerophilales bacterium | reverse complement strand
AAAAAAGCAAAACCCGATATTGAGTTTTGCTGAAATAGCGTCACTAAGGAGTTTAAGATGTCCAAAGAAGAACCGGTAATTTCCTTTTTGCGGGAAATTTTCAGCACTCTTTGAAAGTTGTTGTCAGTTCAAATATTCTTTCAGATGTAATATTTCCTGTCTTGCTTTTAGTTTTTGCAGTGCAATGTTTTCAATCTGGCGTATTCTTTCTTTTGAAAAGCCCATTATTTTGCCTATTTCTTCAAGAGTTCGTTTGCTGTTTCCGTTAAGCCCGAAACGGTTTATTAGTATAATTTTTTCACGTTGATTCAAAAAATTAAGAACGCCCATAACATCTTTGTATAAAAACATTGATTGTGTAGTTGCATCGGGTGAGCGGTAACTGTCGTCCGCAACGTAATCCTCGAGTACCAAATCTTCTGCAATAGGAGTATCAAGGCTTACAGGAGTTTTAAAAATGGCATTTTTAATATTTCCGATTTTTTTTACGGATATTCCGAGTTGTTCACTCATTTCTTTATCGTCAGGTTCTCTGCCGAGTCTTGCTGTTAATGACGTGTAAACTTTTTTGTATAGACGGATTTTGTCTGTCATGTGTACCGGTATTCTGATTGTTCTGGAATGATTTGAGATTGCTCTTACAATAGATTGTTTTATCCACCAGGTTGCATAGGTGCTGAATTTAAAGCCTTTTTGGTAATCAAACTTTTCTGCTGCTTTGATAAGTCCTAAAGAGCCTTCCTGCACCAGATCCATAAATAAAACGCCCTGACCTATATATTTTTTTGCAATACTCACAACAAGTCTTAAATTTGCCTGTACAAGTTTTTTCTTAGCATGCTCAGCCTCTTTTGCACTCCCCTCTTTGATTTGCCTGCCGAGTTTCCTCTCGTCTTCGGTTTTTAAAAGTTTTATACGTCCTATATCCTTAAGGTAGTTTTGTAAGATATCGTTTTTTTTCACAATAGTGCTGAAAGTTTCTACTGTTTCTGTATCTGAATCCGAAGCGGTATTTTGTAAATTTTGATTTTCTTCTTTTTCTAAAAGGTTTTCTTCAAAATTTTGTATGTCAAAATCATTGACAACAAAATTTTGCGTCAGATTGTTTAACATTTCCCAATTCCTCTTATAAAAAATAAATTATTTGTATAAATCTCTCTTTGTATTTTTTATGACGACAGGTTAAAAAAAAAGTTTCCTCAATTGTTACAATGTATTTTCTTTTTATTCAAAATATATTATCATTTATATAAATTCAGGTTGTTGAGGTCTTGATGTTTAATAAAGAAAAAATTATAGAAATTTTAAACAGCGAAGATTTGTTTATAGACAATTTTATTCTTGAAGCGTTTATTAAGAATTGGAAAATAGAACCTATTTATGAAGACGCAAACGGAGTGGAATTTTTTGATGAAATGGCTGTGGAAAAAATTCGCAGTGGTATAAAGCAAAAAGAACCAAGACATGAAATAAACGTGATGAATAAAGATGAAATTACACCTGTTGAAATGACTGTTGAAACGCCTGAAATTACCTGTGAGGAACCTGTAAATCCGCCGGAAGAAATACAAGAGTCCGAAACAACAAACATTGATGAAAATATTGAAAATATACAAAATATTAACGAACCTCAAGAATTGCCTGTGGCTGTGATAAATGAAGTTAACAGAGAAGTCGAAAATGAACTTAAAAATGTAACTCTTGATATTTCTAATCAGACTCTCGCCGTGCTTGCGGAATCAATTGCGAGAAAGATTACCAGTGATGTTGCGGATTATATAAAACAAACAGATTTTATAGAGGATGCCGTACAACTGGGTGAATACAAAAAAGACAACCAGATACTTGTAGGCAAGCTTGATGAACTTTTATCCGATAATAAAATACTTATCAAAAGAATAGAAGAACTTGAAAAAGAACGTAATTCTTTTGTAAAATTATTCGGTAACATATACGTAAAAAATCGTTAAAAATATGTCTTTAAATATAGAAAAACAAATGAAAGCGCAGCTTTCCGATGAAATATTGAATGCCCTTGAATTGTGCTCGCAAACAGCGGACGAAAACAATTTTAAAATTTACTTAATAGGCGGCATTGTAAGAGATTTGTTATTAAAAAAGAAATCGGTTGATATAGATGTTACTGTAGAAGGCGATGCAATAGAGTTTTGTCATCTTCTTGCAGAAAAAAAATACTGTAAAATTTTGCAGGTACAAAGTGCACTCAAAACAGTTAAAGCTGTTTTTAAAGGAAAAACAGAAATTGATTTTGCTTCAACAAGACAGGAGTTTTATCCGCACAGAGGACATCTGCCTGTTGTTGTAAAAATAGGATGCTCTCTGCAGGAAGATGTTTACAGACGGGATTTTACAATTAATTCTCTTGCAATGTCTTTGAATAAAAAAAATTACGGTGAAGTAATTGATTATGTTGGCGGGATTAAAGATATAAAAAATAAAAAAATAAGAGTGCTGCACGATAATAGTTTTAATGAAGACCCTTCAAGAATTTTACGTGCTTTAAAATTTGCAGCAAGATTTGATTTTTGCAGAGATAAACACACAAAAATGCTTCAGGAAAAATATATTAATACTCAGCTGCATGAGGATATTTCGTGGGCACGCATTAAATCCGAACTAAAGCAGTGTTTTTCATTGAACAGTGCAAAAGTTTATGACATGTTTCTTGTAAATGAAAATTATAAATTAATATACGGTCAGAAACCGGAAATAAAAGGACTGGAAATAAAAAATTTAATAGACAAATATAATCCGTATAATGTCTGGCTTGTATATCTGGGAACTGTCCTAAATAATAAGAAAATTATTGAACAGTTTTGTTTTACACGCAGCGAAAAGAAAATTTTTACGGATATCGAATTTTTGATGAACAATCGTCTTAGCGTGATGAATACAAATTACGACATATATAAATTTTTTGAAAAAAGAACAACAGAGTCGATACTCGTTTATTATCTTTTGACACAGCGCAAAGAGGCTTTGAAATATCTTGAAAATTTGTCTTTGGTGCGTGTTGAATTGAATGGTGATGAAATACAGGAACTCGGAATAAAAAACGGTAAAGAGATAGGTGAAATTTTAGAAGAAATTTTGAAGAAAAAACTGAGCGGAAGCATTGTCAAAAAAGGTGATGAAATAGAGTTTGTGAAAAGTAAAATAAAATAGTTGAAAAATAAAATTTGCCATGTATAATAGTAATTACCGAATGCGAGAGTAGTTCAGTGGTAGAACACTTCCTTGCCAAGGAAGGGGTCGCGAGTTCGAGCCTCGTCTCTCGCTCCATTTTTGAGATAACACCCGATAGGGTGTTTTTTAGTATATAGAGAGACAGAGCCGAGAACTCAAGTAGAGTTCGAGCGGATTTGCGGACGGATGGAGTGAACAAAGTGAGCGAAGCCGGTGAGCACTCTGCCGAACAAATAACAGAGTGTTGTTTATGAGAGGGAGATTGAGCCGGCTTGTGCAAAGCACAAAAGGCGAAACTCTGTGAGCGTGAAGCAAATCCAAGACTGCCTCATTTTAGTTTCACAACAAAGCAACGGGAAGATGCTTTTATCACTTTTGTGAAAGTATTTGTGATGATAAAACAATTATAAGCCGGATTATTTTAAATATTTATCTAAAATTTCTTGTTTTTGTTGTTTTGAATTATCAATTATTGCCTGAGCCTGTGCAATTTGTTTTTCTAATTCTTCGATTTGAGAAACTATTTTTTGTTGGTCTTTAACCGGCGGAACTGGGATTTCATAATTTGAAAATTGTTGAGCATTAATGTTTGGTTGAGCAGCACCGCCTCTGATATTTTCTGCCCATTTTTTATATATATCTGATTTGCATAGAATATTTAAAAATTTAGGTTTTAATTCGGCTTTACATTTAAAGCGAATTAAATAACCTGCAAAAATAGCTTTAGGACATGTTTCTTTTGTATAGTAAAAAGTCTTGCCGGCAGTGGCACCTGAGCGTGCAAATAAAAAATCTCCGTCTTGTAAAACATATTTTTGTTCAATTTTTTCTGCTGTTTTCCAATCTGATAATAATTTTCCATTATCATCAATATCGGTTATTCTAATGTATCTGTAATCAGTATTTGGATTTCCGTTGATTGCTTTAACATTTGCACCGTATTGAGGATTTTCAGTATATTTAGCTAATTTTTGTAAGGTGTAATTTGAGTAAACATTTGCAATAATTTTTTGTATTTTTTGATTGATATTTCGGACGTTTTGAGTCAATTCTTTATTGTTTTTTTCAATTGTTTCAATCTCATCAACAATTTTTTGTTGAATTTCAAGCGGAGGAAGTGGTATAGGTATTGCATTAAAAGCATTCATATCGATATTTTTTTGTGCAACTCCCCGTCCGCATGAATAAACTAATTCTTGATTAAGATATAAATATAAATTTAGATACTTAGACAAAACATTTTCTTCAAATTTAGAAGAAATAGTTAATCCTGAGTCATTTAAATAAAAATCACCATCAACAAACCGAACGCACTTTGAAGACATTCCAAATCTAGAAATAACAAACTGAGAAGAACGATTAAAAGAATTTGTCCTGAAAGTTTCACCACCGCCGCCATATACAGGATATTTATCTCCTTGAGCTTTCTTTTTTACTATTCTTGTCCCGTATTCAATATTAGAAATTTCTTTAAGATTTTTATTATCCCATTTTGTTTCAATTTCTATTTTTTTTTTAGCCTTTACATTAATAACTTTTTCAAAATCTGCTCTGTCAAAAGTCATCATATCAAGCAAATTTATTCGTATAATATTGTTTTTTAAGGTTTCATCTATGGAAGAATCAAAATCGTTTTCAAAAGCTCTATAGATATATGTGCTTGCTTTTTGCGGATTATCAAAGTTATTTATGTCAAAGAGTTTTGTACATTCATCAATATTTTTATCTTTTAAAATTGCATGAATCCCTTCATTCCCCCGTTTAAAAGAAAACTCATATCCCAAAAACTGTTTTTCTGCATCTTTTTCGCCTGTTTTTACAACAACAAGTTTTTGCGGATAAGCTAAGATAAAGTAATATATTTTTTCTTTTTCAAGTTCAAGAACTTTGTTCCAGAATTCTTTTTCTGTTTTGTGGTTTATCTTTTGAGAATATTCTTTAAATAAATCATGTGTTTTAACTTTGTCATCAGGATTTTGTTCCAGCAACGTTACATAATCATCAAAAGCAAGCCCTTCCCAAACATGGTTAACATATTTAGAAACAGGCGTTTCGATATTGTTTATTGTTACATCTTTAAAATCTTTAAAAAATTTATCTACATCTTTTTGCAGATTTATACATTCATAATTATTTCTGCGGCGCAAGAACAGTACAACCGTATTTGTACCGGTTGCCATAAAGGTATTTGAACCTAATTCTGTAATTGCAACAATTTCAAAATATTTGAGGATTAGCTCTCTTGTTTTGGTATAAATACCTGAGTTTGTTAATATTGAACTCGGCAAGATTACCCCTGCAACTCCGCCGTCTTTTAGTAATTGTTTTGTCCTTTCAACAAACAAACACTCAATTTCCGAGCTGTTATCCGTCAGTTTGTCATACAGTTCAAAATCTTTTTCCGTATAGTAATCTCTTGTTGTATTAATAAAAGCCGCAACTGAATAAGGCGGATTACTCAACAGTATATCAAATTGTTGATTGTCTTTTGAGTCGTCATCACAAGATTTTCTTAATCTGCCTTTATAATCTTTTGTGTTTACAAAATTGCCCAAACCGTCGCTTAAAATTACATTAGCTAATCCGTCACCATGTAAGTAACAGCCTACTTTGCCCACTTTTACCAGTCTGTAATCTTTTTCAACACCGTAAACATACTCAGTTGCCCAATCATACTGGTCATCTTTCCAGTTTTTAATCTTTTTTGAAGTTCTGTCAATGTATTTTGAGGGTTCTTTTTGATTAATAATATTTTGAACTTCATGCATGTATTCTGTTATAAAATGTCCGCTTCCTGCTGCATAATCAATCATATACGGCAGCAGGTCGCCTTCTTTGGACTTTAATGTTTTATCAACAATTTTGTCTAAAGGCAAACTTTTAATAATAAACTGTGCAATAGGAACGGGTGTAAAAAACTGTCCGGCTTCTTGTTTTAAGCCCGTAGTTAAAAGTAATTCAAAGAAATCCGAAAGATACTGCTGTCTTTTATTATATCTGATGCGGTACCCTTGCAGCAATTCAACGACTTCTTTCACAATTTTAGCGTTTTCCGTAAACGAATCAGAGTCATAAACTTCTTTTATGGCAAACTCGTTATTTTTTTCAAGCCGGAGTTTATTAATTTCTTTTATTAATGCCTGTTTAATGTTTTCGTCAATGCTTTTGTATTTATGTTCAAATTCTTCCTCGTTAAAGTCACTTACGGTTCTTGATAAAAATAGCTCCATGCCTTTTTTATACAAATCAGTAAGTCTTAGCTGGAAAGAAACATTGTCATCAACGCCTTCTTTCCATTGAAAATCAAGTTCTTCATCATCTTGCTTTGTTGTTTCATCATAGACTTTACAAAGAAAAAGAGTAAAAATTTTGTTAAAAGCATTACCTTTATCAGAAACAACATTATGCCTTAAAATTTCCAGAAAACGATTAAATATAAAGCTGGAATCTTCCTGATTTATGGGTTTTAACTGACTTTTTATTAGAGCTTTGCTTTCAAAACAATAAGGTTTAACCCAGTTTTCAAATATACCGTTGTCTTTTGGTAATTTATTCCATTTTTCATAAAAATCTTTGACATCTCCTATTCTGTAATCATCTTCGATTTTTACAATTTCGTTTTTGTAAATAATTTTATTTCCCTGTAATTCAGAGGCATAAAGCATTATTACATCAGCTTTATTACTAAATTTAAAGTAGGTGAACAGCTGTCCGCCGTCTTTACACATCTTGGCAACAGCTTTATCAAATTCTTTACCGAAAGTTTTACACTCGATAAGCAGGTATTCAGAACCATCATCACGGGTTACGCAAATGTCCAGCCTGCCGGAGGTTCCGTGCCCTGCCGCCCATGTTTTTTCTAAAACGATGTTTTGTGGTTTATAGCCTTTTTCTAATAATCTGTCAACACATTCAAGCACAACCCAATTTTCATCCTGTGAAAAATTTTGGGTTGTTTTATAATCAGATGCGATTATATCCCCGTAATAAATTTTTTCATTGGTAAAATCAATATCGATGCAGTAGTCATTATGCTGTTTGTATTTTTTTGAATAAACACCGACAGCACCGTCTTTAGGTAAAAAGCCTAATTCCTTTACTAAATCTTTGAAAACTTTTGCCATAACCTTTTTTAGCACAATTATTCATATACTACAATACAATTTTAACAGAATTATGTCTATTTTCTTAACATTAAATAATTGTCATTTTTGTGATTGCTAAAACCGCCTTCATCTGCGAATATCAATATTAAGCATTATAAGAAAAATTACATTGCTTGCGTTTTTGTATTTTTATCCCCCAATCAAATCGATGGACATAGCGGCATAATCCGCAAAATTATCATAGCCATGGGGAATTTTATTAGTTTTGATAATATTTTTCATAGAATCAAAAGCACGTGTGTACATACTATTGTTGTTTTCACGGTTGTCGATTCTGCCGATAAATTCTCTGAAAGTATCCTCTGATACGTTTATCCCCGCATTCTCTGCAGCTTTTGTACATTTTTGTTCAAGAATTTTTGTTAAATTAACATACTCAGCCTTTTGTGCATCGTTCATCACATTATAAAATCTTTCAAAATTCGGGTAATCCACAAGCGGGCAAAACAAATCGTATTTTGTATTAAGATGTGCATCCACATCATATTTGTAAAAATCAATTATATAAAATTTTTGTGCTTTATAATCAATCATATAATTGTTAGGGTTAAAGCTATCGGCTTTATAACCTTTATCCTCAAGCAGTTTTAATTTTTGTGCATATTCATTAAATGCTTCCTGAGGGAATTTTGCTATTTGTTTTATATCATCAAGAAACTTTGTTGCTTCTTCCTGTTTTATTGGCGCACAGTTTTTACGATGATTTGACCAGTCTTTTATGGAATGAGGTTGGGCATTAATTTTTTTGAGAATCTGAATTCTGTCACCCAAACCTGCAATTGCCTGTCCCATGTTGTAGCCCTCAAATTCGTCAGGTATTTGCACCAAATTTTGATAAAAACTGTTTTCATAATCATTATGTTTTGTATTGATTTTTATAACCCAGTTATTCATTAAAGGATTGGAAAATTTATAAACTTTAGAATTTTGACCGGTGCCTATAATATTTTTTTCAACACAATTAGCCATATAATCCTGAGCACTTTTTATATTTGCCTCTTTTGCTTTTTGCAGATAAGCAGCAAAATTAAAAAGTTCTTCTTTAAAAGGTTTAAACAAATTTTTTGCGGAATTTTTATTGTGCATTGCAACAGCAGCTACACCGGCAACAGCTAAGCAGCCCAATCCCGGCATAAAATATGCATATTTATTTTCGGATTTATCTTTATTTGTGTTGGGATTTTGTAATTTCTGTTTTGATGCATTCTGTTGAGAACGACTGAAATTTAGCGGTTTTTTTACATTAGTTAATTGAATAGATTGCATTTATAATACTCGTATGTAACTGTATAAATATTAACATATAAACAATTAAATAATAACACAAAGACCTGCTTTTTAAAAATAAAGCAGGTCTTTGTGTTTGAAAAATAAAATTAAACTTTTAAAACAAAACCACCGTTGTCTGCGTTTTGGAGTACATTTTCATTCATTTTTGCTCTGAGGTTTTTAATGTATTTGTAAACATAATCTCTTGGCAAATCAAGCACCTGTGCAAGTTCTTTTGCATAGACAATGTGATTTTTATTATTTAAAAAGTGTTCGTAAACAGCCTGTTCACGTGGGGTTAAATTCTTTTTAAAAGTAACGGGAACTTCTTCTTTAACAATAGAAGCCTGTTTAACCGCACTTTGAACATTTGTTTTTGCAGCAGCTTTTGTTGTTTTGGTTTTTACAGCAGGTTTAATTTCTTTAACCGTTGCTTTTTTTGTTTCGGTTTTTGCTGCAGGTTTTTCTGTTTTTACAGGTTTTGGTTTGTTGATTGCTTTTCTTAAATCTCTTTCCAGTTTCATTTCTTTTTCTCTGTCAAAAGATTGTTGAGCGAGCGAGCTGATTCTTTCCGCTTTAAAATTGTTTTGAGAAATAGTTGTGTCTTCGTTTGTTACATATCTGACTTCTGATGAATGGTGTTTGTAAACCATATCAACCATATCGTTGGTTTCTTTCTCCTCATTTATTACTTTGCCTAATCTTTTGGCATATTCTTCCAGCGTAATTTTTTCCAAAGATCCTCTCCATTGTTTGATTTCTTCTTTGGTCAAATAATTCGGCATATTAATAAATCTCCTTGACTAATATATAATAACTATTCCTTAACCCTGAGGTGCTTGAATAAAAGGTCCATTCCCGTGCGAAAAAATACTTCAATCTCTTTCAACTTACCAATGGGGTTTAAGTTATGTATAATTTAGCATGAAATTTATAAAAAAATCTCAAAATATGTAGCAAT
>CALUSA010000076.1 GCA_944323275.1 Candidatus Gastranaerophilales bacterium | reverse complement strand
ATTAAATTTGATATATTAATTAGAAACAATTAAAATTGTGTTATGGAAAATCTTTCTAAAATAGAGGAACTTACAAAAAAGGTTGAGGATAATCCGACGGACTTTCAAACCCGTCGTGAGCTTGTTGTGGAATTTCTTCTGCATGGTTTTAATGAAGATGCATTAAAACAGCTATATTATCTCTTAAAGCGTTTTCCAGAGGATCCGGGGCTTCATTATAACGCAGGTATTGTTTTAGAGAACCTTAAAATGTTTGATAAAGCAATTGTTTCTTATCAAAATGCTTTAAATATAGCCCCTGATGAACCTGATTATCTGTATAATCTGGGCTACGCTTATTTGCAAACAAAGGATTATGAAAAAGCTATACCTTATTTTAAAAGAGTTTTGCAGTTAGAAGATGACGATGCAAACTGCTATTTTAATCTCGGATTTATATATTCAAAACAGAGTGAGCATGAACTTGCAATAACTTGTTTAAAGGCAGCACTTGAATTGAATCCGCAGGATTATCTTGCTTACTTTTATCTCGCTTATGAGTACAATCAAACAGGAGATAAAGAAACAGCCAAAGAACTGTATAATAAAGTTTTGGAGTTATCACCGGATTACAGCTGGGCTTATTTTAACCTTGCTTCTATGTATTACGAAGAAGGCAATATTGAAACAGCTGAAGAATATTTGGAAAAGACACTGGAACTAAATCCTAAAGATGATAATGCCGCTGTTATACTTGCTAAAATTCTTGCTAAAGAAGATGAATTTGATGACGCTATTATTCTGCTGAAAGATTCTCTTATGAACAATCCGTATAACGGCGATGTTAATTATACTTTAGCTCACTTGTATAAAGAAACCGGTAATATTGAGCAGTACAAATATCACCTCAAAGAGGCTATGAATAATAACGACACCTTATCGGTTGATGTTAAGCAACTGCAGCTTGAGTACCGTTCGTTACAAAATAGTTAGTGTTTTGAGTTTGTTGTGTTCCGTATTTTCTGTCAAGTGCATCCAGAATTACAGGATTTATTCTCATATCTCTAAGCACAGCCATTGCTTCTTCGTGAGTTTTGGCTGATTTATACGGACGTTCTTCTCTCATTGCCGAGTAGACGTCAGCTGCTCTTACGATTTGGGCCATTTTGTTTGTTGAATTAGGATTGTGGTGATCTCTTGCAATTTCTGCAACATTAACTCCATAACCTGACGATTTCAGTATTTCATAACCTAAAACCGAATGCAGATTAATAATCCTTCTTTCATCAGGATTTAATCTGCCGTTTTTATTCAAAATTTCTGACGGAATTAACGATTTTCCTGTATCATGCAGTGCCGCACCGATTTCCATTGTTCTAATATCTGCTTCGCTCATTCCGAGTTCTTCGCCTATTGCTCTTGCAAATTCAACAGTAGTTGCAATATGTGTGTGTTTAATTGTTTTCAAGTTATCATAATTTACTTTTACAGGCAGACCGTTTTCTTGCAGTATAGCAGTTATTCTTGGATTTGATTCTACCGCAATCTGCATATCTCCGCTGCTTGGTAAATATTTTAATGCGTTGTTAATCGCAGCATCATATTCATTAACTTTTGTACCTGCAAAGCGGAAGGTATTTTTTAAATAATTAGATAAGGCACTAAATCTGCCTACACTTGAGTTCTGCGGGAGCTCTGATTTATTTCTGTTTGTATTTTGATTTTTTTCCTGGACTAAACCGTTTCCGAACAGCTGTGTATTGCCGTTATTGCTGGTTGTGGTTTTCGTCACTGTTGTTTGTGCCGTATCTTTATCAAACGGATTTATATTTGAACTATTAAAATTATTGTCTTCAGTTAGTCCCTGATCCAGCGTTGTGGTCGTAAAATCAGTTATGGGACGCTGATATTTAACCTTATCAACTGTCAAAATTAACTATTCCTTTTTTTCCCTTCGGTTCCTATATACTTATAAAAAAATTTTTTTCATTTTAATTTCATTATTTTATAAAATTGTTACAATAAATTTACAAAATTATTTAAATTTCTCTGTCAGTCATATCAAAAATTTTTATTGTAAAATTTAATTATGGATATGTTAAAGTAAGGAATCAATTATGTCAGAAATTGTTAATAAGCCTTTGACAGGCGCACAAATCAGAGAAGCATTTTTAAAATTCTTTTCCGAAAAACACCAATCAACAATAGTTAAGAGTTCATCTCTCGTACCAGATAATCCTACAGTTCTTTTAACAACAGCAGGCATGCTGCAGTTTGTTCCGTATTTTCTGGGTTATGAAGAATGCCCTTATGAACCTAAAAGAATTACAACCTGTCAAAAATGTGCCCGTGCAGGCGGAAAAGATTCTGATATTGAAAATGTAGGCAGAACCCCCCGCCACCATACCTTTTTTGAAATGCTCGGAAATTTTTCCTTCGGTGACTATTACAAGGACGAAGTTATTCCGTGGGCGTGGGATTTTGTTACAAATTACCTTCATTTAGATCCTAACAGACTTTACATAACTATTTATAAAGATGATGATGAAGCTTTTGATATCTGGCATAACAAAGTTGGTATCCCTGCTGAAAAAATCTTTAGAAAAGGCAAAAAAGACAACTTCTGGGGACCTGTTTCAGATGTCGGTTCGTGCGGTCCGTGCTCTGAAATCCATTATGATTTGGGTGAAGAATTAAAATGCTGCGACAATTGTTCTGTTGCTACATGTGAGTGTGATAGATGGGTTGAAATCTGGAACCTTGTATTCACTGAACTTTTTAAAGATAAAGAAGGCAACTATACTCCTCTTGAAAAGAAAAATGTTGATACAGGCATGGGGCTTGAAAGAATTGCAATGGTTGTCCAGGGCAAGACCTCAACCTTTGAAACAGATTTATTAACGCCAATTCTCAATAAAGTTTGTGAAATGACAGGTAAAGAGTATAAAAAAGACAATAAGACAGATATTTCTTTAAGAATAATTACTGACCACGCACGTTGCGTAACCTTTATGATTTCTGATGGTATTGTTCCAGGCAATGAAGGCAGAAACTATGTTTTGCGTATGATTATGCGCCGTGCACTAAGACATGGAAAAATGCTCGGTTTAGAGCTTCCCTTCCTTTATAACATTGTTGACACAGTTGTTGACAATTACAAAGAAGCTTATCCTGAGCTTGAACAAAATCGTCAAAAAATAAAAGATGTTATTAAAAAAGAAGAAGAAAAGTTCAAGCAAACTCTCGATAGAGGGCAAAAACTTCTTGATGACCTTCTTTCAGATAGTTCAGATACAATTAGCGGTGAAAATGCCTTTAAACTTTATGACACTTACGGTTTTCCGCTTGAATTGACTGTAGAAATAGCTGCCGAAAAAGGTGTAAAAGTCGATGAAGAAGGCTTTAAAGTCTGCATGAAAGAACAGAAAGAGCGTGCTAAAGCTGCCGCTCAGAAGATTATTCTTACTGATGATTTGATATACATTGATATTGAAAAAGAAAAAGGTGAAACTAACTTTATCGGCTATGAGGTAACTTGCGGTGAAGCAAAAGTTGTTGCACTTGTAAAAGATGCCCAAAAGATTGACTCGGCTGATGAAGGCGAAACTGTGGATATTGTTCTAGATACAACGCCTTTCTATGCTGAATGCGGCGGTCAGGTTGGTGATTCAGGAATAATTGAAGGCAAAAATTTTAAAGCAAGAGTATTAAATACATTTAAAGTCGATAATCTTTATGCACACAGAGCAGAAATCCTCGAGGGTACAGTTACCCCTGATGACGAAGTTTGTGCTGCTATTGACGTGTACAGAAGAAAACAAATAACTGCTCATCACACTACCGCCCACCTTTTACAGGCAGCATTGCAAAAAGTTCTGGGTGACAGTGTTAAACAGGCAGGTTCTCAGGTTGAACCGGATAAAACACGCTTTGATTTTTCTTTTGACAGAGCTATGTCGCCTGATGAAATAGAACGTGTTGAAGAAATCATGAACGACTGGATATCTCGTGGCTTAGTGCAGCATACAGATGTTATGGATGCAGAGGAAGCTAAAAAATGCGGTGCAATGGCTTTATTTGGAGAAAAATACGGCGATAAAGTCCGTGTTGTCGGCATAAAAGATGAAAAAGGCGAATACGTATCAAGAGAACTTTGCGGTGGTACTCACGTTGACAATACTGCCCAAATACGACTTGCCAAAGTTGTACAAGAATCGGCTATTTCAGCAGGTTCAAGACGTATTGAAGTTGTTGTTGCAGATGCTGCGTTTAAGTTCTTAAATGACAAAGCAAAAGAAGCTGACAAACTTGCACATCTGTTTAAAGCTCAGACTAACGAAATCTGCGAACGAGTCGACAAGCTTATTGAAACCAACAAGTCATTAACTAAAAAGACTGAAGAATTGCAAAATGAAATAGCTACCGCAAAGTTTGCTACATTCTTGAGTAAAACGCAGGAGATAAAAGATGGTAAGCTCTTTATCTCTAAGATAGAAGATTTTGAGCCTAATATGGTTAAAACTTTTGTCGAAAAACTTTCTGATAAAATCGGCGACGGTGTTATTGTTATTACTTCTTTGAAAAAGGATGGCAGCATATTTATTATGGTAAAAGTTTCCGATAAATTTGTTCAAAAAGGTATTAATGCAGGCAAAATTGTTGGTGAAATTGCTGCTGCAACAGGAGGTAAAGGCGGCGGACGTCCGAATTTTGCGCAGGGTGCCGGAAAAGATGCCTCTCAATTAGACAGCATACTTTCAAAAATAGAGAACGAAATTAAATCTTTTTAATAATTTTTATTAAATCGGATATTGATATATAATGAATATAAATTATTAAAAATATAATCATTACATGAAGATATCAATAAAGAAAATTCTTTTAACAATGCTATTTTTGGCATTGTGCATAGAATTTTTGTATTTAACAGTATTACCGACAGTAATAAATCATCGCCTTGCAAACGGCGATGTAGTTGAAGTGCTTAAAAAAAATACAGGATTAAAACTGTCTTATGATAATGCAAAAATAATTGCATACCCTGATTTTAGCATAGGTTTTATAACTAAAAACGTCCAAATGAAGGATACAGGCAATAACAGCGTTATTAGTGCTTCTGATTTTAATATTGTTTTGCGTATTTTTCCGCTTTTATTTAAAGATTGGTCTATAAAGTCGCTTGAAGTTTCCGATTTTAAACTTTTATTTTCCAGGAAAAAAGATAACAAAATTTATCTGGGGAATTACGCTTTAAATTTGGAACTGCTAAAAAATCAAAATATGCATCCTGATATAGATTTTCTTGCCGTATCCAATGCAAATATCAGATTTGATGACTTGTTAATAAACCAAAAAACGGATATCAAAATACAATCCGCTGATTTTATGTATGTTAAACATAAAAATTTGAAATTGTCCTTGATTTCAGACATTTTTATAAATAATAAAAAACAAACTTCTATAGAAGCCGATATAACAACAATGTTACCATTAGACAAAGCCTTGAATCAGGGTTCCGCAAAGATTAATGTTAATGCTAAAAATATAAATCTTGCTGCTTATTCACGCTATTTATCTTATTTATTTAAGCAAGATGTAAAAAATGCGACAGGTGTTGTTAATGCGGTTATAAAAAACAATGATAAGGTTTTGCAGTCAGATATTGCAGTAGATAATCTAAATATACAAATGCAAAATCCGTTAGATTCGATACAGGCTAAATCAGCTTTAAAATTTGTATCCCGTCTTGGATTTGAACATAATGACCTTATTTTAAAAGAGGTGAATATCTCCTCAAATGACTGGTTGGTTAAACTTTCCGGTAAAGTTAGGGATTATACCTCTAAAAATGCAAAACTCCAGTTGAAAGCAGTCTTAAATAATTCTGATATTCATTCAATGTATTGGCTTGTTCCTACATTGAAAGAAGATACAACATTAGTAATTCGCAAATTTAAAAAATACGGTGCCTGGGGTAAGGCTACAGGTTCCATTGATATAAAAGGGTCCTTTAAAAAGCCTCTTTTGTTCGGTGAACTCAACCTCAGTGATGTTTATATTGTTAAAAATAATCCGGTTGTCGAACATTGTAAAATATATACGAAATTTTTAGGGGATAAAATGTATATAAAAACCCGTGTCTTGGCAGGATACGGTGAATATGTCGACATTGAAGGCACTGCCGTTATGGCATTCTACGCCCCGGGGGATTTTCATGTTGTATCCTCTCCTAATGTTGATTTAGGTACGGCAGAGTATATGCTTGTTCCGATTCATGACATTGTAGGTTTTGATATCGGACCGGTTCCGTATATGAAAATACAGGGTAAGGGAAATATCGAACTAAAAACTAACGGTACTGTTCTTGACGGGTTTGCATACGGTCAATTTAATTTTAGAAATACAACTGCAACTTTGCAAGGTTTGAATACAACCCTTAAAAATACTGATGGTGTACTTGATTTTAACGGCAAAGATATGCATTTTTATACTAAAAAAGCTTTTGTAAACAACCAGCGTTTAAAAATAGACGGTAAAGCTAATCTCAACGGTGATATCGATTTTGATGTAACCTGTGATTCAATAGAATTGTCTGATTTGTTGAAAATACTAAGAACAAGTTCTTTACTTGCCGATAAAAAACAAATGGCTGAGTTGATTGACACTGCAGCCGGTAAAGTAAAAACCTCTATAAAAATAAAAGGAATTGTGAAAGACTTTGGAGATGTGTTAAAAAATGATACTCTCCTTGATATATCAGGCTCATTGCAGTTGTTTGATTCTAAAGGAAAGATTAGATTGATTCCTGTTGCTGCTCACAAATTAAAAGGTAAAATTAATTTTGATAACAATGATTGGAATATAGATATAAACGGACTTGTCGGCACGGCATCATTAAAAATCAATGGCGGCTGTAAAAATAATAAAACTGATTTAATGCTTGATGCTCCATCGCTTAAGACAGATGAAATTGTAAAGACACTGACGTCTTCAGGCATATTACCTGCATTGCCTGCTACAAATTCTAATATTAAACTTTTTGCACATTACAAAAATGACTCTCCTCAGTTTGATTTTAACGGATTACAGGCAACCGGTTATTTTACCTCAGGTAATAATAAGTCGCAAAATACTGATTTTATAATTCATTCGGGCTCTTTTAATTTAGACAAAGGCAATTTATTAATAAAGAAATTTAAAGCAACTGTTTATAATTCCGACGTCTATGCAGACGGTTCCGTAGAAGATTTCTTTACTAAAGATTATAAAATTAACGGAAAATTAAACTTAACAAACTTTAATATCAAAGCTTTTGATTCAATAAAAAAATTAAATATTTTACCTTCTTATGCTAAAAACCTTTTGAATGCTTATGATAATTATCAAGGCAGACTGGATGCAAATATTTCCTGTGTGAACAATGACCTGAAAGGAAAAATTAATCTTAATAATTTAAAATTTAATCACCGCTATTTTAAAACCCCAATTTCCGTTGAGCGTGGTGATATTTTGCTTGAAGGTACAAAAATTACCCTGCATTCTATTATTGCTAATATTGACGACACTCCTGTCTTTTTGAACATTTCATTCCGTGATTTGGACAAGACTATGAAACTCGGCGGATATTTTACCACCAAATTGACGGAACAGTTTGTTAACAAATATATCAATACTATGCTTACATATCCTGTTAAACCTAAAGGCGATATTTCAATAACTACTGATATAAGCGGTAATATTAACAACATCAGACTTAAACCAAAAGTAAAATTTGCTCAGGGTGCTGACATTTATTACATGGGTGCAAGCTTGGGTGACGAACAACACCCAAGAGAAATTAACTCTGATGTTACAATAAAAAACGGTGATATTTTCGATATACACAGTTTAGTGTATAAAATGTATCTTACCGATGATAACAATAAAACAGTGTTGAAAGACATATTTAAAGTTAGCGGGGTTATTAAGAAGATTCATGAGGGCTATGCCGCTGAAAATTTAAATATACAGACAAAACATGATGCCAATGTAAACCTGTTTAATCTTCTGTTTAAAAAATCGGTTTTAAAAAAAGGTATGTTTAACTGTAAATTGAACGTTAACGGTAATTTGAGCAGTCCTCTGCTGACCGGCAGTATTAATATGCATAACCTCGATATGCCGTTATATGATACCCTTCTTAAATCAATTAATGTTAAGTTCGAGGGTAAATCACTGTATGCAAAAGTACAGGGCATAACCCTCGGTTCCGATTTTAGTCTTGATATAATCGGTGCTAACAAGCTCACCCGTCCATATTCTGTTGATATGTTTGAATTAAAATCAAAATACATTAATTTAGATAAATTTATTGATTCTTTAACAAAAATCCCTACACCTGATACAACAGCAAGGCTTGTTGATTCAGGCTCTGACAAAGCAAATATAAATGTAATACTTCCTGCTTTTAACGTTTCGGATATACAGATAAAACACGGCATAATGGCAGCTGATGAGGTTGTTATAAATGATTTAAGTGCTAATAACTACAGTTCGGAATTTGTTCTGGACGAGAATATGATGTTAAAAGTAGACAAATTATCTTTTGATGTTACTACCGGTAAAGTGTTAGGTACTGCCGAGTATGACTTTGTTAACGGAAAAATTAAAGTAAATGTTTCTGGTTTAAATGTCGACTCAAATAAAGTGGCTTCTTCATTTTTCGGTTTTAAAGACCAAATATTCGGGACATCAAACGGTAATATTGCTATAACAACGCATGGCTCAAGCATTGAAGAACGTATAAAAAATATGTTCGGATATGTTTATTTTGAAGTATCCGACGGCAAAATGCCCAAACTCGGCTCTGTTGAGTACCTTCTTAAAGCCGGAAATATACTAAAAAGCGGTATTACGGGCGCAAGTTTGAATAATTTTATACAACTAATTGCGCCTATAAAAACAGGATACTTTGATTCAATAAAAGGAAGCTTTACATTGAAAAACGGTATTGCACAGAATATAGAAATTTATTCTAAAGGTTCAAATTTAAATTTGTATATTAACGGAGAATTTGATGTTCTTCAGACTTACGCAAATATGCGTGTATTCGGCAGATTAACAAAACGTGCAAACAATATACTCGGACCTATCGGTAATTTGTCGTTTAATTCTTTACTTAACGCTATACCGGGAATTAAGCTGAATAAAAACGAAAAAAGAGGCTTTATAAGTGAATTAAACAAAATCCCTGGTGTTGAGCTGGATGATGAGCAATACAGAGTATTTACTGCGAAAATAGACGGAAAAATTAACGAAAATAAATTTGTGAAAAATTTCCGTTGGATGGAGTAAATCAAACAGAGCCGCCATTCCTGTTTAAAAGTAAAATAAATCCGCAACATAGCTTTCACATTGAGTGAAATCTGACGATTTGAGATTTATGAATTTCCTCAGTCATTTTAGTGGTAATGATTACCATTTATCTTCAAGATAGGTTTTTGTATCGATTATTTTGTCTTTTCTGAACGGGCGTCTAATTAAATATTCATCTTCGGGAAACCCTTTACAGGAATTTGGAAGTGTTCGTTCTTTAATCCATTCATCGCCACGTTTTACATACAGGTATTCACTGCGGCGTGATAACCTTTTATAGCGAAAATACTCTTTTATATCTTCTTTTATTTCTTTAATTTTTTCAACAAAAGTCTTTTTGACAGGCTCTTGGTGTTCTTTTGAATGTGTAATTGGCGTCTGCACTTTGGAAGTTTTTTTTAGTTTATGTCCAGATATTGCTCTTTTAAGATTTACTGCTTTAATTCTCATAATTAATATCCTTTTTTTTATTTTAGCATAAATTCTTGAAATTAGCTGGTGAATCAGAGAAATAAAAGGATTATTTTTAATAAATGGCTGGCTTGACGCTTCTAGGTTCGAGCTTTTGTTGAAGATATATTATCAAAATTTACAAACAAATTATATATCTATAGTTTGTTTAAAGGTAAGCAAACTAATTAACAATTTTTATGATAGAATAGTCATATAGGGGTAATTATGACTTTAGAAAATAAATTAGGAA
>CALUSA010000075.1 GCA_944323275.1 Candidatus Gastranaerophilales bacterium | reverse complement strand
ATGCGTGGTTTGATGGCAGACGCACAGGGGCAAATCATCGACTTGCCGATTAAATCAAACTTTAAAGAAGGCTTGTCTGTAACAGAATACATCATCTCCTCTTACGGTGCACGTAAAGGTCTTGTAGACACAGCGTTGAAAACAGCCGACTCAGGTTATTTGACAAGACGTCTTGTTGACGTTGCGCAGGACGTAATCATCAGAGAAGATGACTGCCACACAACAAAATTCATTACAATGACAGATATTAAAGACGGCGACAAAATCGTTGTTCCTTTGAAAGAAAGACTTTTGGGCAGAACAATTGCAGAAGATATCAAAGACGCTGACGGCAATGTGCTTGTTAAAGCAGGTACAACCGTTGACAGAGAAGATATCAAGAAAATTGATTCTCTTGACCTTCACGCCCTTAAAGTTCGCTCGGCTTTAACCTGTGCACTGGAATACGGCGTATGCCGCAAGTGCTACGGCTGGGCAATGACAACTCAAAAAATGGTTGATGTCGGCGAAGCAATCGGTATCATCGCAGCTCAGTCAATCGGTGAACCCGGTACACAGCTTACAATGAGAACCTTCCACACCGGCGGTGTATTCAAAGGTTCGGGTGCTATGAAGCACATTAACGCAGAAATCGACGGTGAAGTCGTTTCTAAATTAAGAACCAAAGAAATGAGAACCCGTCACGGTGATATCGTACAGGTTAACATTCAAGAAGGCGATTTAGAAGTTAAAGGTGCTAAATTGTCGAGAAAATATCACATACCGACCGGCGCAAAAATGTTTGTTGCTAACGGCATGACTATCAAAAAAGGTGATATGATTGCAGAGTTTGAACCTGCTTCTTCAGGCGACGGCAGCCGTTTGACCGAAAAAGCCACAAAAGATATTAACTCTGATTTGTCAGGTGAAGTATTCTTTGAAGACTTTGTTGCCGATGAAAAGAAAGACAGACAGGGCAACGTATCAAGAACAGCCAACAAAAACGGTATTGTTTGGGTTTTGGGCGGCGACGTTTACAACCTGCCGGGCGGTTCTAAAATACTTGTTAAAGACGGTCAAAAAGTTAAAACAGGTGAAAAACTTGCAGAAACTCATATTTCATCAGAGCACGGAGGTGAAGTAAGAGTCGGTGACAACCTTGTTGTAGAAGAAGTTAAATTCGACGGCAAGAAGATTAAAAAGATTGTTCAGGGTAAAGAATTGACAATCGTTATCGCTTCTATCGCACCTTCTAACGCAACATTTGAAACAACTAAAAAAGAACAGTTCTGGACAGTTGAGTCTACAGGTGAAAAATACATCGTTAAATCACCTGCAGATACTTCCGTAGAAAACGGTATGATTATCGCAGAACTCTTAGATGATGAATACGCAGTTAACTCATCAGGTGAAATCAGATATCAGGGTATCGAGGTTGACGAAAACCAGATTATTACAAAACCCGGTTCAGTTATCTTTATACCTGAAGAAGTTCACCAGATAAGCAAAGACGTTACATTAAAAATGGTTGAAAACAATACTTATGTTACGGCAGGTACCGAGGTTGTTAAAGACCTTTATACCCACATCGACGGTATTGTTGAAATCAAAGAATTCAATGATATTATCCACGAAGTTGTCGTAAGACCGGGTGAAATTTATACACTCGATTCCATCGGCGACCTGAAGGTTGAAGAAGGCGAAGTTGTTGAAGCCGGAACTGTTATCGCAGGCAAAATCAAGGCTAAAGAAACCTCTATTGTTACTATACTTGAATCCGAAGATGACAATCTGGAAATCGATGACCTCGATGAAGAAATCGATGTAACTTCACTGGATGAAGAATCTATCACTAACAAACCTATCCAGATTCTTGTAAGACCGGTTCAGCAGTTTGAAATCAAACCTAAATCAGTCAGCATTGAATTTGAAAGCACGGACGAAGCTATCAGCATCGTTCCCGTTACTCAACTGCAATACAAAGACGGCGCAAGAGTAAGAAATCTTGACGGTTCTACATTGACAAGAACAAGTCTTGTTCTTCAAATGCAGGGTTATTTGAGCCACTTAAAAGGTATGGTTGAAATGACTAAAGACAATGCATTGAAGGTAGTTGTACTGGAAACATTAATTGTAAGACGTGAAGTAGAAGGTACAAACAAAGCTTCCTTGCAGACAGAGCTTCTTGTCGAAGACGGTCAGACAATTGCACCTAAAGAACCTGTTGCAAAAACTCAGGTACTTGCAGTAAACGACGGTGTTGCAAGCATAAAATCAGACAGAGAAGACTTGAGAAGATTGCTTCTTATCTCTGATAATGTGGAACAGGTTGTTAAACTCAAGACAAAACCTGTAGTTAAAGAAGGCGATTTTGTAAGACGTGACGGAGTAATCTCCGAAAGCGGCGAAACAACACCTACCTCAGGTCGTGTTGTAGAAGTCGGCAAGGATTCCGTAAAAATTCGTATCGGTCGTCCTTACTTAATCAGCCCCGGTACTATGTTACAGGTTGAGTCAGGTTCTCTGGTACTCAGAGGTGATATGTTAGCCAACCTCGTATTTGAAAGACAAAAAACAGGCGACATCGTACAAGGTCTTCCGAGGGTAGAAGAACTTCTTGAAGGTCGTAAGCCTAAAGATTCCGCTATCCTTGCAGAATTCGACGCAGTTGCCGAAATCGAAATCGAAGATGATGTACCGAGATTGTACTTAAACAGCGAAAACGGCAGAACAGAAATCAAATACCCGATTGACTCAAATATCATCGTTCAGGATAAACAACAAATCCATGTTGGTCAGCCTTTAACAAGTGGTCCGTTGAACCCGCACGATGTTATCAGATTGAACGGTATTGAAGCTGCACAGCAATACCTTGTAGACGAAGTACAGAGAGTATATCGCTCTCAGGGTGTAGAAATTGCCGATAAGCACGTTGAAATCATTGTTCGTCAGATGACTAAAAAGGTTAAAGTAGTTGATTCCGGCGATACAAAACTTCTTCCGGGCGAACTTATCGAAATCCAATCTCTGGAAATTGAAAATAAATCCGTTGAAGAAGCCGGCGGACAACCTGCTACTTACGAACCGGTATTACTCGGTATTACAAAAGCTTCTTTGAACACAGAAAGCTTTATCTCTGCAGCTTCCTTCCAGGAAACGACAAGAATCCTTACAGAAGCAGCTGTTGACGGTAAAAAAGACTTGTTAAGAGGTCTTAAAGAAAACGTAATCATCGGTAGATTAATCCCTGCCGGTACAGGTTACTACCACTTAACACACGCTTCCGAAGAAAAAGATAAAGAAGCTCAAAGAAGGGCAGCACAAAAGAACAATGCCCGCAAACCTTCCGCAATTCTTGAGGAAATCGAAGGTATGTTCGGTGCTCCTGATTTTACAACAGGTGAATAATCAAATACCTTATAAAAAACTCCCTGCCGCAATATGCAGGGAGTTTTTTGTTGTTAAATTTAATACAAACCGTATCAGCAAATAATAGCCTTTTTGGTAAAATGTCTGAGTGGGACCTCGCTTGTAGTTGTTTGTGAAACTTTCTGTAATTCACTCTGCAAAGGTCGGCGGTGTTGCAGTATTCTCAGATACAATTGTTTTTTTATTATTTTCCTACTGATTGATTACGTTTTTCGGGGTACAGAGCAAAATAAATTTACTGCAGCCTGCGCACCCTGTTACTATAAGAAAAATGTTATGTATGATATTATCATTGTATGAATGAGATACTTCAAAAAATTAAGAATAAAAGAATATTAAACGATGAAAAACTTTTTGCTTTTTTAAAAAAGAATTGTTCTTTTTCAATAAGCGGTTTAACCTCGTTTTTAAGGCTGCTTATTCTTGCTCAAATCAGCAGTGAAAAAAGGACTGTTTTTGTTACAAATACAGAACAAAGTGCACTCAAGTATAAGCACGACCTTGAAAAATTTTTTGATATACAGTCAACAATTTTCCCGTATCAGGATATCTCAATATACGACGGCGTAGAGCCTAATTTGTACAGATACGCAATGCAGACTGAAATTCTGCTGAACCCTGAAAATATTCAACTTTTGATTGTGCCGATTAAAGCCTTGCTGGAGAAATTTCCGGACAAAGCGTTTTATAAAAAATTCAGTATAAATATAAAAATTGATGATGAAATTGATACGCAAAAAATTGCACAAATGCTGGTGGATTCCGGCTACAAACGTGTGACAATGGTGTCGGATATTGGTGAGTTTTCTATCCGTGGTGATATTATTGATGTGTTTTCTCTTAACAAATATGCGGTACGTATAGAACTGTGGGGCGATACCGTCACCGATATCAGGTATTTTGACAACAAAACACAGCGCAGCGTCAAAAAAACGAAATCAACAACAATACTTCCGATTTATAAATTTGTGCTCGATAAAAATAATACGGAAACCTTTAAAAATGAACTCACTGAAGCAACAGTGCAGACAGAAACCGGTGAAAATGCGGATTTAATAAGAGAACTTCTGGGCGAAACTCTTGAAAAAATCGACGAGGAAAAATATTTTGACGGCATAAATTACTTTCAATCTTATTTGAACAAAAAGATGAAAAATCTCACAAGCCTGCTTGCCGATGAAGACGAGCAGCCTGTTATAGTCCTTGATGAGTCGTCTGAAATTTTTTCCAAATTTGCTCAAATTGATGACAATTATAAAAAACAGATTGAAGAAAATACGCAAAAAGCCCTTGCACTTCCTCTTAAAAATACTGCACATCTGGAATTTGACGATTTTCAAACAGGTATTGCCAAATTACAAAAAGTCTTTTTGGACAACTTTCTTGACACTGTTTCGGATTACACCCTCGAGTTTGACAGTTCGTTAATCCCGAGTTTTTCTTCCAAAATGGAAGATATCCTCACTTTTTGTGAACAAAAAATCAAAGACGGGTATAAGGTTGTCATTGCAACGGATTACAAAAACCGTATCGAAGAAGTTTTTAAAGATTTTGAGCTTGCAATATCCGAGGATTTTGAAAACCGCAATGAGGTTTACCTGAGCGACAACCTTGCACTTGGCGGTTCTTTAATTGAAGATTTAAAACTTGTCGTTTTGACAGACAGAGAGCTTTTTAATAAAAAATCAAAAGATATTACGGCTAAAAAGCAGACCTACCATAAAGAAAGCGCAGAATATATTGAATCTGTAAATGATATAAAAGAGGGCGAATATGTAGTACACCAGATTCACGGTGTCGGGTTGTATAAAGGTCTGTCAAAACAGGAAATTGACGGTCAGCTAAAAGACTATTTGACTATAGAGTACGCTCACGGCGACAAACTGCACATGCCGGCAGAACAGATAAACCTTCTTGTACGATACAGAGGCTCGGGCTCTGTTGCGCCGAAGCTTTCGAGAATGGGCGGCAATGACTGGAACATAACCAAAACACGTGCCAAAAAAGCGATTGAAGATATTGCAAAAGATTTGCTTCATCTTTATGCAAAACGTGCTGCGGCAGAGGGTATTGCTTTTGAACCTGATACCGTATGGCAGTGCGAGATGGAGGAGGCTTTTGAATATACGGAAACTCCTGACCAGATGAAGGCTATTCAGGAAACCAAAGCTGATATGGAAGACTCAAAACCAATGGACAGGCTTATTTGTGCGGATGTGGGCTTTGGTAAAACGGAAATTGCAATCCGTGCTGTGTTTAAAGCCGTAATGTCAGGCAAACAGGCTGCAGTTGTCGTGCCTACAACAATACTTGCAATGCAGCATTATCAAACAATTTCGGAAAGATTTAAACCCTTCCCTGTTAAAGTTGAATTGCTTTCAAGATTCCGCTCTGCTAAAGAACAAAAAGAAATAGTAAAAAAACTTTTGACAGGCGAGGTTGACGTTGTAATAGGCACCCACAGACTTTTGCAGGACGATATAATTTTTAAAGATTTGGGTCTTCTTGTTATTGACGAGGAACACAGATTCGGCGTTAAACATAAAGAAAAACTCAAAATGATGCGTAAAAATATAGACATTTTGAGTATGTCTGCCACACCTATCCCCAGAACCCTTTATATGTCTTTGTCCGGCATAAAAAATATGTCGGTAATCAACACAGCACCGATGAACAGACTGCCGGTTAAAACTTATGTCGGTCAATATAATGAAACTTTTGTCAAAAATGCAATCAACCATGAGCTTGACCGTGACGGGCAGGTGTTTTTCCTGTACAACAGGGTCGAAACAATATACGAATTTGCCGCTGAGGTGCAAAAAATTGTGCCAAACGCAAAGATAGCCGTTGCTCACGGTCAAATGGACGCCAAAACTCTGGAAAATATTATGCTGGAATATGCAGAGCACAAGTACGATATCCTGTTGTGCACCACTATCATTGAATCAGGACTGGATATCCCCAACGCAAATACAATGATAGTTTATGATTCCGACAGGTTCGGACTTGCACAGCTTTATCAGCTCCGTGGCAGGGTCGGTCGCTCCGACAGGCAGGCTTATTGCTATTGTTTCTACCGTGACAGAAAAAAACTTACTGCTGACGCTTTGCAAAGGCTTAATGCCATTAAAGAATTTTCAACCCTCGGCGGCGGCTATCAAATTGCGCTTCGGGATATAGAAATCAGAGGCGTCGGCAATATCTTAGGCACCAAACAACACGGACACATGACCAGCGTCGGGTTTGATACATACTGTCAACTGTTAGAGGAAACAATAAACGAGCTGCAGGAAAAAGGCGAAAAACCGCAGCCGCCTGCTATAGTTGATATAAATGTTACCGCCTTTATACCGGATGACTGGGTCGGCTCTAAAGAACAAAAAATGATTGAATACAAACGTCTTGCGGATGTTAAAACGCTGGAAGAATTGGATGCAATACACCACGAGTGGATTGATAGATTCTCAAAAATACCTGAGCCTGTCGAAAATTTAATCAAACTCATAAATTTAAGACTGCTTGCAACAAGTGCAAAAATTTCGCTTATCCGTGAAACCTCAGATAACATAAGAATTTACATGCCTTATAATAAAGCGGAATGGTCTATTATTGCCTCTCGTTTGGATAGAAATATTACAAAATATATAAAATATACCATTGCCCCCAAGTCCTGTCAGGAAGGCAATTCTATACTGCTTTTCAACAATTCCGTGCTTAGCTTTAAAGAAGTATTTAACATATTATCGGATTTATTTTATTATATTAATAAAATCAGTTTTGAGTATATAAATAAATAGAAATAAGGAGTATAAAGATGAGTAAGCTGAAATTATTTGCGACTACACTCGCAGCCTCTGCAACCCTGCTGTTGTGCGGCTGTGTTAATAATAATGCCGTTGTTACGGTTAACGGAGAAGCTATTACAAAAGCCCAGTATGAAAAAGCTTTTGACGCTATAGCCAACAACTCTATGTTTACGCAGATGGGTATTGATATAAAAAAAGATCCTAACAGCTTTATGCATTTGATGATTAAAGACCGTGTCATAAACGAACTTATTATTAAAGAACTGCTTGATCAGGATATTGAAAAGAAACACATAAAAGTTTCCAAAGAAGATTTGGACAAACAAATCAAACTGATTATCGATAAAGTAGGTTCTAAAGAAAAATTCAACCAGCTTTTAAAAGAAAACGGTATTTCGCCTGCACAGTTTAAAAAGGATTTAACAGACGAAGTTAAAATCCAAAAACTTGTTGATACTATAGCTACTGTTTCCGTAACCGACAAACAGGCAGAAAAATTCTATAAAGAAAATCAGGACAAATTCAAAACTCCTGATCAGGTTAGAGCTTCTCACATCCTTGTAAGCTCTGTTCCTGAAGAAATTAAAGCAAATATTAAGTCTAAAGACGGAAACGAAAAAATTTCGGACGCTGACCTTAAAGCTCAGGTAGACAAACAAATGGCAGCTAATAAAGCTAAAGCGGAAAAAATTCTTGCCGAAGTAAAAAAAGATCCCAAATCTTTTGCTAAAGTCGCAAAAGCCGAATCTGACGATACACAAAGCGCAGTACAGGGCGGTGATTTAGGTTTCTTCGGTAAAGAAGAAATGGTTGAACCCTTCTCTAAAGCTGCTTTCTCTATGAAACCAAATACCTTAAGCGGAATCGTTCAAACTCCGTACGGCTATCATATCATCTATGTTACCGACCGTAAAAAAGCCGGTGTTGAAGCGTTCAGCAATGTAAAAGAAGAAATAAAAGATTACCTGACAAATCAAGGTAAGATTGAAGCCTTGCAAAAATACGTTGATACTCTTAAAAATAACGCCAAAATTGAGTACAACGACCCGAGCTTTGATTCAAAAACAATACAAAAACAGTTGAAGGAACAGGCTAAAAACAATCCTGCAGCACTTGTTCCCGATTCTCAAAAATCTGCAAAAGAGTAATAAAAAACAGGGGAACGCATTAACGGTGCGCCCCTGTTTCTCGTCTATTTTACGAATACAACGGGAGTTTCTGTATGAACAAAACTTTAAAAAACAAACTGTTTGCTCACATAGACAAATTCAAAGAGTCTAAAATACTTGTTGTGGGTGATATAATTCTGGATGAATACCTGTGGGGTATGGCAAACCGCCGTTCTCCCGAGGCTCCTGTTCCCGTTCTGCAGGTTAAGCGAAAAACCTATCTGTTAGGCGGTGCGGCTAACGTTGCTAATAATATTGCCGCTATGGGGGCAAAAGCCATCCTTGCCGGTGTTACCGGCGATGACCCATACAGCAATGTCGTTTTTGATATGCTTAAAAAAAGTCATATTGATACACAGTTTGTAATTAAAGACAAAACACGCCCGACTACTGTTAAAACAAGACTTATCGCACAGAATAACAGACATCTTGCCCGTGTAGACAGCGAGTCTTTAGAACCGATAAGCGAAGAACTTTCCAAAACCATTTACGAAAATATCGAAAAAGTTATCGATGATGTTGATTTGATTATTCTGTCGGATTATATCATCAGTGTGCTGAGTGCAAAATTAATCAAAGACGTTGTAAAACTGGCAAACAGGCATGACAAAACCGTTTTAATGGATCCCAAAGGACAGGATTTTGCAAAGTATGCAGGTGTGGACGTGCTTGTCCCGAATATAGAGGAAGCTCTTATTGCCACAAAATCTTCGCCTGACAAACCTGTTAAAAAGATAGCAACTGCACTGAGAAAAATCGCCGATAAAGTTATTATTACCCGCAGCGCAAACGGCGTCTATTACTTTGACGGTGCCGATGAAATAAATTTAGGTTCTTTCAGTGTAGAGGTCGTTGATGCCACGGGTGCAGGCGGCTCGTTTGTTGCAATGCTGGGTTTGACGCTTGCGGCATCAGGGTTTGATTATGCGGAATCCATTGAAATGGCAAATTATGCCGCAGCGGCTGCCGTACGCAAAGTCGGTACGTTTGCGATAAAACCCGTTCAGCTTAAAGAAATTATTGAAGTCGCCTACAACAATTCCGTTAAAGGTGCAAAACCAAAGAAGGCGGCTAAATAATGGGTGTTGTTGTTAAAAGAGAGGATATCCCCAAACTCGTTTCGGCGTTAAAAGCTCAGGGCAAAACCATAGTGACGACAAACGGCTGTTTCGATATTCTGCATGTCGGGCATGTAAGGTATTTGCAGGCTACAAAAGCTTTTGCCGAGGTGATGATTGTCTGCCTCAATTCTGATGTTTCAGTAAAAAAAATTAAAGGACCTGACAGACCTATAAACAACGAGAATGACAGGGCGGAAATATTGTGTGCACTTGCGTGTGTGGATTATGTTGTACTCTTTGACGAGTCGTCGCCTGTTGATTTGCTGTGCGAGATTAAACCTGACGTTTACACAAAAGGTGCTGATTATACAATAGATACCTTGCCCGAGGCAAAACCTGTTATGCAAAACGGCGGCAGGGTTGAGTTTATAAGCTTTGTTGAGGGCAAGTCAACAACAAACGTTATCAAAAAAATAGAAGAACATTCAAAGATATAAAACAGACATGTTGAAGTCTATACTCAAAAATGTAATTAATGAGTCCGTAAATTGTGCTAAATTTAAAAAATAGATTTGCCACATACTACTACTGTTTTACGCAATAACCTGAAACAATTATTTTACCAGCTCCATAATACTTTTAGCCCTGTTTGTCCAGCTGTGTTTTTCC
>CALUSA010000074.1 GCA_944323275.1 Candidatus Gastranaerophilales bacterium | reverse complement strand
TGTCATTAAAAATCTGAAATCGCAACGCAAGCGTCGCTCAGTCGAACCCAGTCTATGCTATTTTACTTTTTAACATTAAAAAATGGCTATGATATAGAAATAATTCAAAAATTGTTTAACCATTCATCACCAAGTGTAACTCTACGCTATATCGGTATTACGCAGGATAATCTTGATGATGTGTACATGAGTTTGGATTTATAATACTTAATACTAAGGTTGAAACTTGTACCAAATTTGGTACAATATAATTAATGAATGAATTATTCATTAATTCAAAAAAGGAACAGATAATGCTCAACAAAAAACATGTAGGTTCTAATTTCGATAGTTTTCTTGAAGAAGAAGAAATTCTTCAAGAGTCAGAAGCTGCTGCGATAAAAAGAGTTATTGCATATGAATTGCAGCAGAAGATGATTGCTGACAACATTTCTGTAAATCGTCTTGCAAAGGAACTTGACACATCAAGAACCGCTATTTGTCGTATTCTTGACCCTGATAACACTTCAATCACATTGAATACAATAGAAAAAGTTGCAAAATACTTGGGTAAGCGTATAATCTTATCTTTTGCTTAAAATGCGATTGCCGGAGTGTAGTTGACGGAAACGTTGAGTTTTCGGCAACGTAACTTAATGATAGCGACGTGGAAATCTATGATTTCCTCAGGAGCTCTTTATACCGTTTGATTGCAACATCCAGCTCTTTTTGCGGTGTTTTTTGTGTTTTCTTAATAAAAGCGTGTGATAGAACAATTGTATCGTCTTCAACATAAAAGATAATTCTTGCTATGCCGTTTGAAAGTTTACAACGGATTTCTTCTAAACCGTCAGTACCGTGTAATACTCTAGTTAATGGCATTCCGATAGGATAGCCGTATTGAACAGTTTTTATATCAAAGCCGATAGTTTTCTTATCTTCTTTGGGTAAATCTTTTAACCATTCTCGAACAGGCTCATTGCCTGACCCTGTTGCGTAAAAATATACTTCCAATTCCTGTGAACGCTTTGCCATGTGTTTAATTATAGCACATGACTCTCTTTGTGAGGATTAATTTAATGCCCACATATCTTTTAAATCTTCAATAGAAATAAACTTTCCACAATCAATGTCGTTTATTCCCTGCTTAATTGCAGCAATCTGCCATAATTCTATTTCAGTTTTATAAAATTGTTCATAAGAATTATTTTCCATACATTTATTATATAGATAATAATGGTATTTCTTTAATATCATCTACAAAAACTTAAACAATTTTAACTGACTTCCTGTATTTACTGCTGTATCTTCTGAAACTGCTTCTTGCGTATTATTTATCTTTGCCCTGTCTTCAAGCTTTTGTTTAAAATCACCTAAAAAGAAAAACGGAGTATAAAGCACCTCATTGTATCTCATTGATAAACTGTCTTCCCATATCTTCCACCTTCTCGAAGTATGCAGAACTCTTAATATGTAAAATAAATACCGGTTAGTTTACTTCACAAACAACAACAAGTGAGGTAACACTCAGACAATTTTAAACATTTCTACAAGTTAAAACAAATAAACAGAGTTACATATATGTAACACTTAAATATAGTGTACACGGCGAATTTGAGCTTAATAAATATTTATAAATTAACATATATTTTTTATGTTTGTTATACAATTTCATGTATTGTTAATATACATTATTTATATTTTATGATGTAAACAAACACACAGCGGAGATAAATATCTTAATTGTCGGGAGTATTGTATTGAAAGACAATGATAAAATAAAAATCTTTGTCGCATACCACAAAGAAGCACAGAGGCTTAAATCAGACATCCTAACACCAATACATGTAGGTCGGGCGGCTGCTTCCGACAAAGTAAAAGCAGAGCTTTCCGACATGTCAGGCGATGACACGGGCGACAATATCTCGGCAAAAAACAAAAATTATTGCGAACTTACTGCACTCTATCAGGTATGGAAAAACTGTGATGCTGACTATATCGGTTTTATGCATTACAGAAGGCATCTCAATTTTAATACCGCTAAAAAGTACAAAACGAACAGATGGGGGCTTATTGACGAACCGATTTTAAACGATGAGTACCTGCAAAAATTCGGTCTGCAAGACAGTACAATCAAAAATGTTGTGACAAAATACGATATTGTTCTGCCTGAAAAATGGAAGGTAAAAAATGCCGGCTCAAAAAATAATTACGACCATTACAAAAACAGTTCATCATTTTTGCATATAAAAGATTATGACAAAGCGTTGGAGATACTGGTTTCCAAATACCCTCAATACAAACAAGCCGCAGAAAAATACAATAATTCCCGATACGGCTATTACACAAATATGTTTGTAATGAAAAAAGATATCTTTAACGAATATTGCAGCTGGATGTTTTCAATCCTGTTTGATCTGGAATCCCAAACGGATATAACAAATTACGACAAAGAGTCGGCTAGAATTTACGGCTATATCTCGGAATGGCTGACAGGTATTTTTATAACTTACAAACAAATGACCTCGGACGTAAAAATTAAAGAACTGCAAAGAACCTTTGTCCACTGCACCGATACAAAACAGAATATTATCCCCGTATGTTTTTCTTCCGACAACAACTATTTTATGCCGCTGTATGCTGCTGTATATTCTCTGCTGAAAAATAAAAATATAAATGATATTTACAAACTCAACGTAATCGACGGCGGTATAACAGAAAAAAACAAACAATTACTTAATACTCTGGCTGACAAATATAATGCGGAGATTAAATTTGTAAAAATTGATACGCAAAAATTCAAAGACTGTCCTGTTTCGCAAACAGACCACGTATCAATAGCGGCATATTACAGATTTTTAATTTCAGAGTTATTTTCTGAATATGACAAAATAATTTATCTTGATTGTGATTTAATCGTCAGGACAAGTCTTGCGGATTTGTATAATACTGATTTGAACGGAAACTATATTGGCGGTGTTGTTGATATTCTTTATGAAGAAAATGCGAAAAGACTAAATCTCGAAAAATATATTAATTCGGGCGTGCTGCTAATAAACCTGAAAAAATGGAGAGAAGATAATATTACCAGACAACTGTTTGAATACACCTTACAAAATCGGAATAAAATAAAATGGCACGACCAGGATGTTCTTAATGCGGTGCTGCAGTCAGGGCTGGTTTATCTTGATGAAAAATGGAATCTGCAAACCTCGCCATACTTTTTTGACACGGATTACAAAGAGTATTTGAGGCAACATCTCAACACTGCAATAATACATTACATCACACCCGACAAACCGTGGCAAAAAAAGACAATGCATCCGCTGAGAAACGAATTTTACAGAATTTTAAGAAAAACACCTTTTAAACAGCTTTATTTACAATGCAAGTTTTATGACCTGCTAAAAAAGATTTTTGCCATTAAATACAAAGGCGACGGAACTCGTGAATTCAGATTTTGCGGCATATTTATTTACAGCACCGTCAAAACAGAAACGCAAAAGAAAATAAATATACTGAATTTAATTAAAACGGAAAGGCAGGTAAAAAATGCCTGAACTATCCGTTATCATACCGGTTTATAACGCACAAAAATATCTTGCGCAATGTCTTGACAGCGTAATTAACCAGACGCTGAAGGATATGGAGATTATTTGCATTAACGACGGTTCTACTGACGAATCCTTAAAGCTTCTTGAAGATTACGCTCAAAAAGACAGCAGAATAAAAATAATCAATAAAGAAAATGCAGGTTACGGCGCAGCCTGCAATGACGGCATAGCACAGGCAGCAGGTGATTACACAGCTGTTTTAGAACCTGATGACTACATTGAGCCGCAGATGTATCAAAAACTTTTGACGCTGGCGAAGGATAATCAGGCTGAGATTGCAAAATGCGCATATTCTGAAGTTTTAAGTTATCAAAAACCCGAACAGATAAACAAAATTAACTGGTCAAACAACTTTTCGCTGCCTGAAGGTGTTTTTGATATTTACCGGTATCCGGAATTTTTGTATTTTCACCCCAGTATCTGGAGCTGTGTTTACAAAACCACATTTATAAAAGAAAACAACATAAAATTTCCTACGCCAAAAGGTGCAGGCTGGGCTGATAACCTGTTTCAGGTACAGACGCTTTGCCTTGCCAAAAAGATTGTTTACACGGATGAAGCGTATTATAACTACCGCAAGCACACTTTCTGCGAGTCTGACGTGCTGAAAGATTACAAAATTCCGCTTGAGAGAAGCAGAGAGATTCATCAATGGCTGGAGAGCACAAATATCAAAGACGAAAAAATTCTCGCCTGCCTGTATAAAAGAGAGCTGACCTATATACATTTGATGCTGGCTGCACTGCCTTTAAACACGTTGAAGGAAGGGCTTTATGACATACAAACCCTCGCTAAAGACCTTGATGAAAATATTGTATTATCAAACAGCATATTTAATAAGAGGGAAAAAGCTTTTTATAAATCAATCAAAAACACACCGGTGATTGCACTGATAAAAGAAAAAATTAAACAGGCAAGAAAAAAAATCTTCAGCCTGCACTTAAGCAAAGAAGAAAAATCATTGCGGCTGTTAGGAAGGCAGGTAATAGATGCCTGAACTGTCTGTAATCATACCTGTTTATAATGTGGAAAAATATCTCAGGGAATGTTTGGATTCCGTTGTTAACCAGACATTTAAAGATATTGAGATAATACTCATCGACGACGGCTCGACGGACAAAAGCCTTGATATCTGCAAAGAATACGCTCAAAATGACAACCGCATAAAAATCCTGAAACAGCAAAATCGGGGTGCAGGTGCAGCACGCAATGAGGGTATTAACATCGCAAACGGGGAATATATTACTTTTGTTGATTCTGATGACTATTATCCGGATTTAAAAATATTAGAAAATTTATATAACAATGCAAAAAATAATAATGTATATATTTGCGGCGGTTCACTCAGCGAGTTACATGATGACAACAGGATACTAACTCAATATACAGATGATACTTTCAAAGGTTATAGCTTTGATGAAAATAAAATTATAAATTATGAAGACTATCAGTTTGATTATGGTTTTCACCGTTTTATATACAACTTAAAATTTTTGAAAGACAATAACATATACTTCCCTGATTATAAAAGATTTCAAGATCCCCCGTTTTTTGTAAGAGCAATGTATTTTGCACAAAAATTTTATGCGTTAAGCCAAATAACCTATCTTTTGCGTTTTGACCACAAAAAAGTTAACTGGACAAGTGAAAAGAAAAAAGCACTACTCAACGGAATAGCAGATAATCTTAAATTCGCAAAAAAACATAATCTTGAAAAATTATATTATTTAACCTGTGAAAGGCTAAATCAACACTCGGAAGCCTTTACTTTTCAAGATATATTTAACTTGCAGCTGTATAAACTCATAACATCCATTGATTTTACAATTGTAAAAAAATACAACAAACATTTTAAGCTGTCTTCTGATATTAATCCGGTTACAAAATTTTTAAAAACCATTTTTTCTATAAAAAATAAAGAGAACCACAAAATCATAACTATTCTCGGGATAAAAATAAAACTAAAGAGGAAGAAAAATTAATGCCTAAAGTTTCTGTAATAATACCTGTTTATAACGTTGAAAAATACTTAAAGCAATGTCTGGATTCCGTTGTCAACCAGACGCTTGAAGATATTGAAATTATCTGTATAAATGATTGTTCTACAGATAACTCTTTAAGCATTCTTGAGGAATATGCGGCTAAAGATGCAAGGATAAAAGTTATAGATTTAAAAACAAATGTAAAACAGGGCGGTGCAAGAAACAGGGGGCTTGATATCGCACAGAGCGATTATATTATGTTTGTTGATTCCGATGATTATATTGAAGCTAATACATTAGAAAAATTTTATAATGCAATGACAAACAATGATTGTGACATTGTCATCTCTTATGTTACCAATTTCATATCAGACAACACAAACGAAGCTGAAAACCTGTGTTCTGATATGAATGAATACATAAATAGACACAAAAAAGCAACAGGCTTATATCACATAGACACAAATCTCAATGAATTCAACATATCACCTGTAATGAGACTGTATAAAAAATCAATTATAGATAAGTATAATATTCATTTTCCGGAAAATTTGGTGCAAGAAGATATAGCATTTTTCTGGTTTTATTTTACCGTAATAAATAGTGCATATTACCTCAATGAAACATTTTATCACAGACGTATTCATCAAAACAGCACAATGTACCAATTAAAATATCAACATTCACATGTATTTGACAGAATAGAAATTTTAAAACACATATATGATTATTTAAAAAAATACGATTTATATGAAAAATATAAAATAACATACGAAGACTATTTTAAATTAGGATATGATATTATATTGAGCAATTGCAACAGAGAACAGTACGAAACAGCCGATGAAAAATTAAAAAAACTTGCTAAAGAATTAAAACTAAATCTTTTTAAAACACCTCTCTCACAGTCTGTTTTTTCAATAAAAAATGAATACATTTACAAAGTCATAACTATACTCGGGCTGCGTATAAAAATAAAAAGCCAAAAACTCGAAAATAAAATTTGGGGTTCAAATCAAGAAGCTGCGGAGGTCAAGAAAAATGCCTAAAGTTTCTGTCATAATACCTGTTTATAACGTTGAAAAATATTTAAGGCAGTGTCTGGACTCAGTTGTTAACCAGACGCTAGAAGATATTGAGATTATCTGTGTAAATGATTGTTCTACAGATAATTCTTTAAGCATCCTTGAGGAATATGCGGCTAAAGATTCAAGGATAAAAGTTATAATTAATGAAAAAAATTTACATGCCGGTATCTCAAGGAACAAGGGACTTGCTGCTGCTAATAGCGAATATGTGTACTTTATGGATGCTGACGACTACCTTGAACCTAATGCCCTTGAATTGAACATAAAGGAATTAGACACCCATCAGGATAGTGATTATTGCATATTTCATATGATTTTTCACAATCAAACAACTGATGAAAAAGAATTAAAAAAAAGTTTCTTTTTAGATACAGATTATACAAACAATGCGGCTGAAATTGACGTAAAAAAATATCTAAAAAAGGTATTATATTTTACTGTTGTTCCTTGGAACAAAGTTTACAGAAAAAAATTTTTAACAGAAAACAATATACTTTTTGACAATTTAAAAGTTTCTAATGACAGATATTTCTATTTTCAAACAGCATTTAAAGCTAAAAAAATAGTTTTATTGCAAGAGTACCTGATAAATTATCGTACAAATGTCAACAACTCGCTAATAACCAAACGGGCTAAAAATTTTGACTGCAGTTATAAAAGTTATGAAAATCAAAAAAAATTAATAGCCGGCGAACCTAATGATATTAAAAATATAATAATCCATTTGACAATAAATGATATTTTTTATTTCTACAATAAATTTACCAATTCAGAGAAGAACCGAATTAAGCCTGGTTTAAAAAAATTCTTAAAAACAATAGAATTTCCTGACCCGTTCAAAACATACCGGAATTACAGCTGGTACGAGCAATATTGCCAAATGACAAATAAATATTTATTAAAAAGAATTTTACGAACCATTTTTTCTTTAAAAAATAAAGATAATCATAAAATCATAACAATTCTCGGGATAAAAATAAAAGTAAAAAGAAAAAGCGAGGGCAAATAAAATGGCTACTATTTCCATTATAATTCCTGTATACAACACAGCAAAATATATAGAAAATTGTATAAACTCTTTAATCAATCAAACGTTTAAGGATATCGAAATTATTTGTATAAACGACGGTTCTACCGACGGCTCGTTTGAGATACTAAAACAGCTTGAGCAGCAGGACAATCGCATTGTCTTGTTAAACCAGAAAAACTCGGGTCCTGCAGCTGCACGCAACAACGGACTCAGACACGCAAAAGGTCAATATATAATGTTTTGCGACAGTGACGACAGCTATATGCCTTCGATGTGTGAAAAAATGCTGCAAAAAATACAACAATACGCCTATGATATGGTGATGTGCGACTGCAATATAAATATAGACGGTAATGTTGAACGTGCAAAAAATAAACGTCATATACAATATCATTTGCTGAATCTTAAAGGCGAAATTTCGATAAATGATGAAATCAAAACAGATATACGTCCAATATTGTGGAATAAAATTTTCAAAAAGGATTTAATTGACCAATATAATATCAATTTTCCGGATGGTTTTGAAGCTGATGACAATGCCTTTATATACCAGTATATTGCCTGCTTACAAAACAATATTTACGGACTTGATGAAAAGCTTTACAACTACACAATCAGAGCCAATTCAATAATGGATAAGTCTTTAATTGCAGAAAATCCTCATTCTTTAGATATATTTCACTGTTTTGTTTTTGTGTTTAATAAATTACGGGAAAACAAGCTTTTAGAAAAAAATTTAAACTGGTTTTTAGAACTAATAAATAACTCTGTCAAATACAGATGGAAAAGTTTGTCAGAGGAACAAAAAGGACAGGCTTTAAAACTGTTAAACAGTATATTAAAAGGCATTCCTGCAAAAGCACTGAAAAATAAAGAATACAAAGCGTTGTTTATGAACATAAAACGAAAAGACTATAAAAAAGCAGCGGCTATTTTGTCTGATGAAGAATATACCTCTTTTTCAGAGAAAGTCTTTTCGATAAAAAATGAAGATATCTACAAAGTAATAACAATTTTAGGACTTGAATTTAAAATAAAAAGCGAAAAGCTAAAACAAAAGCTCGAAGCAATAGAAAAAGAAAACAAACTTATTGAACAAAAAGAGTACGAGTTACGTAAAAATCTGCCTGAGGAAAAGTATCCTGAATATTTGCAAGACTGGTTTTATCAAAGAACAGGTGAATTTTTAGATTTTGACAACCCGCAGACTTTTAACGAAAAAATCCAGTGGCTGAAGTTGTATGATTCAACTCCAATAAAAACAAGGCTTGCGGACAAATATCTTGTGCGTGACTGGGTAAAAGAAAAAATCGGGGAAGAATATCTTATACCGCTTTTAGGGGTATGGGAAAAATTTGACGATATCGATTTTGACAAACTTCCTGACAAATTTGTTTTAAAAGCAAACCATGGCAGCGGCTGGAATATTATTGTCACGGATAAAAACAAATTCGACAAACAAGATGCTAAAGAAAAATTTGAGGAATGGCTGCATACAAACTATGCATTTAACTCAGGATTAGAGCTTCATTATAAAGATATAAAACCGTTAATCATTGCCGAAGAATATATTGAAACACCTGACAATGATTTAAACGATTACAAATTTCTTTGTTTCAACGGAGAAGTTAAATATGTCTGGGTCGATAAAGATCGATACAAAAAACATAAAAGAAATCTGTATGATGTTAACTGGAATTTAATGCCAAAACAAATATCTGAAGGAATAAGATATAAAAATTTCAATAAGAAGAAAAAGCCTGAAAACTATAACAAAATGCTGGAATTTGCCAAAATCTTGTCAAAAGATTTTGCGTTTGTACGTGTTGATTTTTATGAAAACAAAGGAAAACTATATTTTGGTGAAATGACTTTTACATCGGCGAATGGTACTCACACATTTCACCCCGCATCATTCAACTATGAACTCGGACAGCTGATAGATTTATCAAAAATAAAACAACAACAAAAAGGAGCATAAAAGCAAAATGTTATTAACACGTTTTACTTAATTAAAAGTATTAATACTAATACTTGTTTAAGCAAATCGCACCAAAAAGGAAAAAAAATTAATGCCTAAAGTTTCTGTAATAATACCTGTTTATAATGTGGAAAAATATTTAAGGCAGTGTCTGGATTCCGTTGTCAACCAGACGCTTGAAGATATTGAAATTATTCTTGTTGACGACGGCTCGACAGACAAAAGTCTTGATATCTGCAAGGAGTACACACAAAAAGACAACCGCATAAAAATTATACAGCAGCAAAACAAAGGTGCGGCAGCGGCACGCAACGCAGGTTTGAGCACAGCTCAGGGTGATTATTTATACTTTATGGACAGTGACGACTTTATTAATACAGATGCTTTGGAAAAATTGTACACTCAAATTATAAAAACTGACTCAGATATATGTTTTTGCAAACACAATTCATAC
>CALUSA010000073.1 GCA_944323275.1 Candidatus Gastranaerophilales bacterium | reverse complement strand
AAGCATGCGCTATTAAAAGAAACAGTAAAGTGTTTTATCGGTAATTTTTCAGCGACAAGCTGCTGTAAAAATCACCTTAAAACACAACTGTTTCTAACTGTATTCCATCAGGGCTTCGCCCCGACCCCCGGACGGCTTACGCCGTAAACTGTTTACACTGCAGCTAAGAAAATTTGTCATTCTGAAGCGTTCATCTTTGCAGGTTTGCGATGATTGGGTGTGTTCAGAATCTGACCATTTTAGCGTGTTGGGCAGGTATGCCCAACCGACTACCCGCATCTTGTCTAACGCAGTTAGACGTATTTGTTTTAATGGTGCGATGGATTGTTCAATGTTATATACCGCTAAATCATTGATTTTTTGCGGTTTAGCCCCCCCCCCGAAACTCTCAAAGCCTTGCGGGACAAGGGGTTTAAGTTTTTATTGTTATCATGTTTCATTGACATTTTACCGACCTTTTACTTAATATCCTTCTATATTTTTAATTCCCATTTTTTGTGTTTTCTAAACATTTTTTTGAGAAATTTTAATAAATTGTTACAATTTTGGGAACCTTAAAAATATCCGGCTATCTACATTTATTTTAAAAAAAATTCAACTAAAATTTATCATTTGTTTAAATTAAATATTCAAAAGTAAAAAAGCAGGGTATAAAATTATACCCTGCTTTAAACACAATAAAATATTAGATTTTATTTTTTCAATGCCGCTTTTAACCTTGCCATAGCCTTTGCCAGTGCAATTTGTGCACGTGCATTATCTATTTCTACATCGTGTGAACCTATTCTGGCTTCTGCCCTTTCTTTAGCGGATTTAGCCCTTGTAACATCAATATCACTGCCTTTTTCCGCCAAATCAGTAAGGATTAAAGCTTCATTATCTTTAAACTGAAAAATTCCGCCCATGGTTGTAAAATATTCCATTTCACCGTTTTTTTCAGCTCTCGTAACACCAATATCAAGAGCCCCCATAAAAGGCTGGTGGTCAGGCAAAATACCGAACTCACCTTCTGTGCTTTTGGAATACACAGCGTCCACTTCCTCATTAAAAAGCTCTTTTTCGTGGGTTATTATTTTAAGATTTATTTTTTTAGACATAGACTTATGCTTTCATACTTTCGGCTTTTTGAACAGCTTCTTCTATAGTACCAACCATATAGAAAGCCTGCTCAGGCAAATCATCATGTTTGCCTTCAAGAATTTCTTTAAAGCCTTTAATAGAATCTTCAAGTTTAACATATTTGCCTGAAATACCTGAAAATTGCTCTGCAACAAAGAACGGCTGTGAGAGGAATCTCTGAATTTTTCTTGCTCTGTTAACAGTCAATTTATCGTCTTCCGATAACTCATCCATACCCAAAATAGCGATGATATCTTGCAAATCTTTGTATTTTTGCAGAACTTCAAGCACCTGTCTTGCAACTCCGTAGTGTTCTTCTCCGATGATAACCGGGTCTAACACTCTGGAACTTGATGCTAGGGGATCAACGGCAGGATAAATACCAAGAGATGCAATCTGTCTTGATAATACCGTTGAAGCATCTAAGTGAGAGAAGGTTGTTGCCGGCGCAGGATCTGTCAAGTCATCGGCAGGTACGTAAATTGCCTGTACGGAAGTAATTGAACCGTCTTTAGTAGAGGTAATACGTTCCTGCAATTCGCCCATCTCAGTTGACAAAGTAGGCTGATAACCTACGGCAGAAGGCATACGACCCAACAAAGCCGAAACCTCGGAACCTGCCTGTACAAATCTGAAGATGTTGTCAATAAACAACAGCACATCCTGTTTTGAAAAATCACGGAAATACTCTGCAGCAGTCAAGGCAGATAGTCCGACTCTCATTCTGGCTCCCGGAGGTTCGTTCATCTGACCGTAAATCAAAGCTACTTTATCAAGTACGCCCGATTCTTTCATTTCATTCCAAAGGTCATTACCTTCACGGGTTCTTTCTCCAACACCGCCGAACACGGACACACCGGAGTGTTCTTGAGCAATATTGTGAATAAGCTCCATAATCAAAACTGTTTTACCTACACCGGCACCGCCGAACAAACCGATTTTACCGCCCTTTTGATATGGCTGGAGCAAGTCAATTGCTTTAATACCGGTTTCAAAAATTTCTACGTTTGTATTCTGGTCAACAAGTTTAGGAGAAGGTCTGTGTATCGGAAGATAGCTGTCAGTTTCAATCGGTCCCATTTCATCTACGGGTTCACCGAGAACGTTCAAAATCCTGCCTAATGTAGCCTGTCCTACAGGAATTGAAATAGGGGCTTTTGTATTAACAACTTTCATTCCCCTTCTCAAACCGTCTGTTGAAGACATTGCAACAGAACGGACTTTGTTTTCGCCGAGCAATTGCTGCACCTCTGCAACGGTTTTTTGACCGTCTTCAGAGTAAATTTCTAAAGCATCATAAATTTCGGGTAAGTTTCCGTTACTGAACTCAACGTCTATAACAGGCCCGATAACCTGTGTAATCAATCCTTCGTTTTCTGTTAATACCGTCATTTTATCCACCTTTATCATTTAAATATGTATCTATTATACCTTTTTAATCATCATTATACAAATAAAAAATTTTTCAATGCTTTGAAAAGTGGATAAAAATTGCACTACAGACGATTTTACCCCGGATAATCCGATGCATCGTCTTCTACAATTTCAAAATCTCTTTTTTTCCAGCCTTTAAATCCGCCTACCAGCTCCATAACCGGATACCCTTTGTCAGTAAGAAAATAAGCAGCTTTTTTGCTGCGCTGGCATAAAAGTGAATAGCTGTAAATTATATTAACTTTATCTTTTGAAAATTTTACAAGCTGGTCTTCAAGCTGTTTAAACGGTATATGTGTTGCATAAGGAATATGACCTTTTAGGTAATCCTCGTAATCTCTTATATCAAAAAGGTTAAACTCGTTAATATATTTTTCTTTTAACTTCATTAATCTGTCAGGACCTATTGTATATGCTATCTGGTCAAGAAAATAATCACGTGCTTTGCGGGTATCTTTTACTGCATTTAAAAATTCTTTATCGTCCATATTAATACTCCTGTTTAAATTAAATTTTCTGGTTTTCCGGATGAATTTAATTTAAAAAAAAGTATCAAAAGATACATTATACAGCGTGGCTAGGTAACAGTACTTAATTTGTCTGAGTGGGACCTCGCTTGTACCTGAGGGCATCCTGATATGTATGGCTCGTAAACTCGCCAACATCTCAGGCTAGGAGTGGTACACACTCTGCCGAATAAATATGCCGGTGGCATATTTATGAGAGGTAGCGAGTGGCACCGAGTCTAGCATTTTACGACTCTGCCGAAGAAACAATTAAGTATTGTTTCTGAGAGGTAGACCCCATGTACTTTCCTCCATTCAAAACTTGACATTTAGTCAACTTTTGAACGGAGTCCTTGGGTGCCGGGGGGTATAAGATGACTGTTGAACTTGTTTTATGCACCCAAGAACTCTGCGAGAAAGGTGCCTGTGGCACGTTTCGAGTAGAGGTAGGCAAAGACAGATACGTAGTATCTGCTTGCCGTATAGTTTTTATATCGGGGTCAGTTGACTATATGAAATAATATTGCTTTATTTTACCTTTATTAATTTTCATGGAATAATTAATATAAAATTTAAGATAAGAGGCTGGTATGACAGAAACACTTGATTTTAGAGCATTCGGAAAAAACGATATAAGAGGAATATACGGCGAAGACGTGACAGAAGAAATTTTCTATTTTGCCGGACGTGGTTATGTAAGATTTGTTGTTGAAAGTATAAACAAACATCTCGAAGACGATAAGAAAATTACCGCAAAAGATATCTGGGTAAGTATTGCTCGGGATGCCAGAACTCATTCTGAATCTTTAACAAATTCTTTAATAAAAGGTGTAACCTCAACAGGAGCTTGCGTGCTTAATATCGGTATGGTGCCTACACCTCTCGGTTATTATTCGGAATTTGCACAAATTCCGGATACCGTTATCAGTGTTGGTAAAGTAAACGGTGCTCTTATTGTTACAGCCAGCCACAATCCAAGCGAATACAACGGATTAAAAATGACGTTTAACAAAGCTTCTTTAACCGAGGAACAGATTAAAGAAGTTAAAGCCTTTGCAATAGAAGAAGTAAATATTCGTGATACTTCAAACAGGCACGGTATTGTAAGAAAATACGATATAATTGAACAATACTGCGAGAATATTGTTAACAAATTTGCTTCGGTCGGCAGGGGGATAAAAGTTGTAACAGATTGCGGCAATGCTACTGCCGGAGTTGTTGCGCCGCAATTGTACAGAGATTTAGGCTGTGAGGTTGTTGAACTTTTTAGTGAGCCTGACGGAACATTTCCGAACCATCACCCCAATCCGAGTGATGAAAAAACTTTAGAAATAATCAAAAAGAAAGTTGTTGAAGAAAATGCTGATGTTGGTATTGCTTTTGACGGTGATTCTGACAGAATTGGAGTTGTAGATTCCAAAGGCAATTCGCTTACAGGTGACAAACTGCTTTTAATATATGCTCAAGATATTATTGAACCGCTTGCCAGAAGGGGCGAAAAACCTGTTGTTGTATCAGAAGTTAAATGCTCACAGGTGCTTTTTGATACAATCGAAAAAATGGGCGGCGAAGCAGTTATGACCAAGACAGGTCACGGGTATATAAAATCTAAAATGAAAGAAACAAATGCAATTCTTGCCGGTGAAATGTCGGGGCATACATTTTTTAAAGACAGATATTACGGCTTTGATGATGCAATTTATGCAGGCTGCAGAATTATTGAAATTATAGCAAAGCAAAAATTGCAAAATCATGAGTTTAAAATTGAAGATTTGTTAAAACCGTTTGACGGAGTTTTTACTTCCAAAGAAGTACGTTTCCGTTGTCCGAATGATTTCAAAAAACCTGTGCTTGAAGATATGCAAAAAGCAGTTGCACAAAATCCGGATTTATTCGGCACAAAAATAAAAGATATTATTACGCTTGACGGTATGCGTATCATACTGGAAGACGGTTTTGCAATGATAAGACAAAGTAATACTGAGCCGGTGTTTACCCTCAGATTCGAGGCTAAATCACAAGAAAATTGTAAACATTACGAAGATACTTTTGTGGAATTGCTGGACAAAACCGTAAAAAAATATTGCTGAAAAATTTTTTAATATTAAACAATAAACTGATTGCAAAACATAAACACTACTGTAAAATAGTTTTATGCAGCTTATTGTTTATATATTAAAAAGATTTTTGCAGGCGATACCGTTATTGTTTTTGGTATCAATAATAAGCTTTTTTATAATAAGACTCAGTCCTGTTGACCCTCTCGGGGAATTAAGACTTAACCCTTCAATTTCTCAGGAAACTTTAAAAGCAGAACAGCAAAGATTGGGGCTGGATAAACCTAAAATCGTACAATACGGTTTGTGGTTAAAGAGTTTTTTAAAGGGTGATTTAGGCGTAACCGTCACCGGCGAAAAAGTCAGTGTAAAACTTATGGAACGCATACCTAATACGCTTTTGTTAACAACGGTAGTTATTTTGTTGACTTGGCTTGTGGGTATCCCGCTGGGAATTTATGCTGCCTTGAACTGGAAAAAGCCTATAGACAGGATACTTACTGTTGTAACAAGTATAGGTATGGCGATTCCGTCGTTTTTCTTTGCGCTTTTACTTTTAATTTTTGCCGTAAAAACAGGATGGTTCCCTACAGGCGGGATGACAAGTTACAATTTTTCATCTCTTTCGCCGTGGCATAAAGTTTTAAATATTGCTCATCATCTTGTACTGCCTGTGATTGTGCTTTTTACAATTTCATTGTCCGGTTTGCAAAGACAAATGAGGGGTAATCTGCTTGATGTTTTAGGTTCGGATTATGTAAAATTTGCACGAGCTAAGGGCTTGAGCGAAAATAAAGTTGTTTACAAACATGCATTAAGAAATGCTATTAACCCTATGGTGACACTTTTAGGTTTTGAATTTGCCTCTCTTTTAAGCGGGGCTGCTTTGACGGAATATGTTTTTCAGTATCCTGGGCTGGGGCGTTTGATACTGGAAGCTGTTATGAAATCCGATATAAATCTTGTAATGGCATCATTGATGATGGGAACAATAATGCTTGTTGCAGGTAATTTGATTGCGGATATATTGCTTAAACTTGTAGATCCGAGAGTGAGTGTGAACTGATGAATAAAAATTCCGTGCTTGCTCAAATTTTTAAAGACAAATATGCAACAACTGCCGTTGTTGTACTTTTAATTTTATATCTCGGGATTTTGTTTGCGGATTTTCTTGCACCTTATTCAAAGGAATTTTCTGACAGACACAGGGCTTATGTTCCGCCGTCACAAGTTTTTACGATTGATGAAAACGGGAAATTTTCTCGTCCTTACACGTATAATTATATAAGATATTTTAATCCGGATGAGTTAAAAATTACTTATAAGTTGGATAGGAGTAAAAAATATTATTTAAAGTTTTTTGCCAAAGGCGAGCCATATAAATTTTTAGGCTTAATACCAATGCAAAGGCATCTTGTCACGGTTGATAAAGAAGGAAGATTATTTTTGCTGGGCACTGATATAAACGGGCGTGATGTATTTTCCCGTATTCTTTTCGGCGGACGAATATCTTTGACAATAGGTTTTCTTGCTTTATTTATTTCATTCCCGTTAGGGATGTTGTATGGCGGTATATCAGGCTATTTGGGCGGTATTGTCGACAATTTTATGATGCGTGTGTCAGAGGCAATTATGTCCATTCCGAGTTTTTATCTTTTGATTATTCTTGCTGCAATTTTGCCGTCGAATATGACCAGTATCCAGCGTTTTTCGTTGATTGTGGTAATACTTGCTCTTATAGGATGGGCAGGATTTTCACGTGTTGTAAGGGGGATGGTGCTGTCTATAAAAACTCAGGAGTTTGTACAGGCAGCAGAATCCATCGGAGCTTCAAAACTGAGAATTATTATAAAACATTTACTGCCTCAAACGTTGAGCTATGTTATTGTAGCAATGACTTTATCAGTGCCGTCTTATATTTTGTCAGAATCAGGTTTAAGTTTTTTGGGGCTTGGTATTCAACAGCCGGATGCAAGCTGGGGGAATATGCTTAAAGAAGCGCAGGAGTACGTTAATATTATTTACAGACCTTGGCTTCTGGCTCCGGGTTTTTTAATTTTTATTGCAGTATTATCTTTTAACCTGATAGGTGATACAATAAGGGATATCTTAGACCCGAAAAGTAAAGTCAGATAGAGTATTTTAATATAGAGCAGTTGAGGATAGATGGAACAGTTTATATTTCAACATTTGATAATAAGCAAAGTTATGCTTTTAGATATACTTTTGGCGATTGTACTCGGTTTTGCAATCGGTTTTGAAAGAGAAATCACCAACAAATGGGCGGGGTTAAGAACTCACATGCTTGTTTGCCTCGGTTCTTGTATATTTACATTGCTTTCAATACATGCCTTCCCTGTATATGCACACAGTCCGCAGGCTGATCCTGCAAGAATTGCCGCACAAATTTTAACCGGTATAGGTTTTATAGGCGGCGGTACTGTTTTAAGACACGGGTATTCAATTTACGGTTTAACAACGGCAGCAACATTATGGATTACCGCAAGTATCGGTATGGCGTGCGGATGCGGCTTTACTGCACTTGCTACAATCTGTACGGTACTGGCTGTCGGCACTTTGGTTTTAATTAGAATTTTTGAAAAACAGTATATTCACAAAGGCTCTAAAAATCCGAGAAGATATAAAGTAAGCTTTTATACAGAAATGAATGTAGCCGATGGTATATATTCAAAAATAATACAAAATTTTGATTCGATATTTGAAATAAACAAGGTAAATTCTAATTCTAATCCGGGATTGATGAAAATAAGCTTCAAACTGGATATCTTCGAGAAAAATCCTGTACAATTTTTGCATAAGGAATTAAATTTGATAGAAGGTATTGAATCCATTTCAATACAGGAACTTTATGAATAAGACAACCGTACTTGAATATTTACGAACAGTTTTGATATCACTTTTTATTGCACTTGTGCTTGCAAGTGTGGCAACGGCATTTTCTAAAATTATCGCAGAACACCATGTAAAAATGCTGCCGGAAATTGCTAACACACCTAAAGACGATGAAATACTAAAAGCTCTTGTCCAAAAATTTTCTGATTTATCGGTAAAAAATCCTGCGGATTATGTTTTGAATGTAAAACTAGGCAATTTGTACGAGTTAATGTTTGATGAAAAAAAAGCGGAAGAACAGTACAAAATTGCAATAAGCAAATCGCCATATGGTGTGTACAGCCCCTATTTCGGACTTGCAAATTTATATTTAAAACAGAGAAAATATAAAGAAGCTCTTTTTATTGTTAAAAAATTAAAAAATACCGATCATAAACCGCTTTTAATTGCTAAAGGTGATTTTTATATGAACCTTGGTGATTTATTGTGGCAGGAAAATAATTATTCCGAATCGGTAAAACAATACAAGGTCGCTTATTTTTATTACAAAAAAGTTGATTCAGAAAAAAAAGACTCTGCTATTATCGGCATTCTTGATTGTTATAACAAAATTGCAGATGAAGATTTTAAAAAACATAAAATTGATGATGCAATAGAAAGTCTGGAAACAGCTTTGTTATATAAGGAAACTCCAATCATATATTATAAACTCGCTGTTTTGTATAAAGATGTTAATCCGATAATTGCAAATTCTTATATGGAAAAAACTTATAAAATGGATCCGGGATTGATTAACTTTAATATTTATGAAGAAATTTTGATAAAGTTGATACGATATTATTATCTGCAAAGTCAGGATATAAAAACAGAGTTGTACCATAACAAACTTAAAGCTGTAAGAAATTTTGAAAAAAGGTATTATATCACAGCAGACGATGTTAAAATAAATATTAAAAAACTTGAAGTAAGAAATAACCTTCTTCATACAAAGCAAACCATCAGGGTAAAATTTAATATAGAAAACGCTTCTAAATCCGATTTTAATACACTTTTTTTAACAGCCGGTTTAAAATATAATCATAACTTAAAAGAAATATATTCTGCAAAATTGTACTCTAAGAAAAAACCGTTAAAATCACGCACAGCTTCGGAAGAATACAGTTTTAAATATACATACAGCGACAAGGATGAGATTTTTTCGGCAAAGGATATAGAGCTTGAGTTTTATGCTTCCAAAAAAGATAATATGAGAAAAATTCCGGTTAAATCAATCAAAATAGAAAGGTATTGAAATTAATTTTGTAAAAAAATTGTAAGAATACTTCAAAAATTTTTTTTAACAATGTAAAATTACAAAAAAGGAGTCTTATAAGGATTTGGAAATACTTCATAAAGAAAATCAACAGTTATATTCAGATGTTCCGCCGACTAAACTGCGCAATAAGGACGAAAAATTTCGTACTGCCAAAAATATTCCGTTCTGGATGTGGGTGGCAGATATGTTTTTTTATAATATGCTGGAAAACAGGTTCTTTTCTTTAAAAATTAAAAACGAAGAAAATTATAACAAACGCAATCCTGATTTTTCCAATATTATTTATGCACCGCATAACAACTGGTGGGACGGTATAGTAGGTTACAATCTGTGCCGCAGAGTCTTTAAGACAAAAATCAGAATGATGATAGAAGAAATGAACAGGTTCCCTATCTTAGCCAAAGCAGGGGCTTTCCCTGTTAATAAAAAATCTGCTCAAGCTTCTATGAAGGCATTGCAATATTCAGTTGAAATGCTTTGTGACAAAGAGATTTCTCTGTGGCTGTTCCCTCAGGGAATTATCCGACCGCCAATGTACAGACCCATAGAATTTCAAACCGGCATGGCATATATTGCCAAAAATGTTGTTAAAAAAGCCGGCGGTATAAATTTAATACCGGTGGCTGTCAATTACCCCTTTTTGCGTGAGGACAAACCTGAGGTTCTTTGTGAAGTCGGTGAACCGGTAATTTTAACGGATTCTGATTTTGACAGAAAAGAGCTTACACATAAACTTGAGCATGATTTTGAAGCCTTGTGCGACAGACAGTTTGATGATATAAGACATGGTCGTGTTGAAGAATATGAATATTTGTATAAACAAAAATTAAAATGGTATAAAAAACTTGAAAAACGCCTCAAAAAAATAGATATGCCGCCAGGCTCAGGTGTTTAGTTTTTAAAGGCTATGTCACAACAAACAGTTGATAAATAGCCATTTTTATAGGGGAGTATCAGAACTCCCCTACAAACT
>CALUSA010000072.1 GCA_944323275.1 Candidatus Gastranaerophilales bacterium | reverse complement strand
GAAATTTTAGTCTGACCGGCATTCATACCGCTGATTGATGTGTAAAATGATTGTGTCATTAATCCTCCCGTTTTTAAAAGTATAATTTTATTTTTTAATCAAAAATTTTAGTTAAAAGCCTTTCAAGAATGCTTTTTTGTTCTGCTTCGGTATTGCCGGAGCTTCCTGATGAGCTGCCGGAGCCGGAACTGTTTCCTCTGTTAAAGTCTAATATACAGGTTTCGAGATCTCCACTTTCATTCTGGAACATTTGTAAAGCACTTACAATGTTGCAAGATGCGGCGGAGCTGTCATTTGTTTTTCCGTTTGTAATACTGATAGACTCAAAATTGCCTTTTGAAATGGTTAAAATGCCGTTGTTAATTGAAGATTCAAGCCCTGCTTTTTCTAATTCTTTTTGCAAGTCGCCGACGGTCATATCTTTTGTAATTTTGATATAAGTATTATTTTTTTGAAGGTTGTTGGCATTCTGTGTGGTAACTGTTATATAGCCTTCTTTAAGAGATGAAATATTATTTAATTCGCTCAATTTTTTGTTTGCAATAACATCAGCGGAAGAAGCATTTGCTCCGTCTGTAACTGCAGCAACAAGTCCGAGCGGATATTCCGTTCCGTTAACAGTAACCGTTGCGCTTTCGCCTGTGAAGTTTGCGCTGGTAACAACACCTGTGATAAGTCTGGAGGTGTTATTAGGGTCAACAATCTGAACGGTTTTGCCGACTAAACTGTTTGCCTGCTGGATAACATTATTCTGGTTAATTGTTTCATTAAGTTCCTGTAATTCAGTCAGTTGTGTGAATTGCGCCTGTTGGGCAAGCATTTCCGAGTTATCCATCGGGTCCATGGGATCTTGATTTTTTAGTTGTTCAAGCATAAGCATTAAAAATGCGTCACCGTCAAGCTCTTGCGAAGCACCGCTTTCTTGCCTTTCTTTTGCTTGATTGACGGCGGTGTTAGTCTGCATGTTTATTAATTCTTGTTGTATTGATGCGTATGACATTTTTTCTTCCCCTTAAATTAGACTTTATAGTCTACCTTACCATTATGTTGTATTATTGTTTGTGTATTTTTAATTTCGACTCCGGTGTTTATCTCTGTTTCAACCTCGTCAAAATTCATGTTATCTGTGTTTGTGTATGCTGTTTGTGAGTTTGATTGATTTGTCTGATTGTGATTTGAGTTGTTAGGATTATTAAAAGACTGGTTAAACTGTTCTCTTTCAAAGTTCATTGCGTTGTTGGCTGATTCCTGTGTGCATTCTACTTTGATGTTGTTAACGTTAACCCCTTGAGCACTTAAGTTTGATTTTAGTGCTTCTATATTTTTGTCGAACAAGTCTTTAACCTGCTGGCTGTCTGTCATCATTTTTGCGGTTATTCCGTCTTTTGTATTCATAATTTCAACAGACACCCTGCCGAGATTTTCCGGCTGTAAGACAATGGAAACTTTGTTTGAAGCACTTTGCTGCAGTTGTTCAAACTGTTTGTTAACCTGTTCCATAATACTGTTTGTATTAAGTGTATTTTGCATTGAAGAAGATGTTTTAGAAGCAGCAGAAAGCTGGGCATCCATTTTGCTGACAAAGGTTTCACTGCCGTTTAATTGATTGTCAGCCGGAAGGTTAGCTGTGTCTGAATTGGCTTCTACAGACATTTTTGCAACCTGTTCCTGTGCATTATTTTGGGGCAGACCGCTGTTGTTTTGCTGATTAGAAGAAGAAGACTCTTGAGCTGTTGTCTGGGTAACAACCGCATTTTTATCTTCCATAGCTGTCATTTGAGCTACTGCTTTGTCTTTAATTTTTGAAGTTGTGTCTTTGTTTTCTATATTGTTGGCAATATTATTAACATTTTCTTCTATATTTGCGGCAACTTCCTGTGTAACTTTAATTACAGGAGCTTCCTCAGCTTTTGTATCCGCAGGAGTGATTACTTTAACAGCAGGTTCTGCTGTTTGTTCAACTTCAACATTGGCAGTTACTTTAGACATATCAGAAGCTAAATTGTCAACTGTATTTTTGGCAATGCCGTTTTGCTGATTTTTTACGGTTGTTTGTGTATTATCAATATCTGCGGTGATTTGTTCTTTACCGTTTTCGACAGCAGCTTTAAGAACTTCTGAATCAATTTGTGTTTCAGCTGCTGTAACGGTGGTTTGGGGTTTTACCTCTTTAACCTCGGGTTGCTGCGGTTGTTGTTCGCAATTAATGTTAGAAAGAAGCTGCTCATTAGCCATTACGTTTTTGGTTGTAGTTTCCATCAATACTGCAGTAGCAGCATTTTGAATATTTACGTCAGTTTGGCTTTGCTGTGGAGTATCTGTTTGTGTTGAATTATCTGTTTGTTCTGTTTTTTCTGATGCAGTTGTTTGTGTTTTATCTGTTTGTGGTTGAGTAGTTTTATCTGTTTGTTGTTCTGGAGTATTTTCTTTTACATTTTTATTGTTTGCGTTTTGAGCATTTTGTACATCTTTTGTATCTTTAGCATAATCATTTGTTTGTGTTACGGTTTTGTTTTCTGTTTTATCGGCATAAGACTTTGTTGCGCTGTCAAGAGCTGCACCAAATGCATCTGTGTCAGTATCATAATTATTATAAGAGTTTGAAGAAGCTGATGATTGTGCCGTATTTGACACATTTGTCACCAAAAGCTGTATTGAATTTGTTAGTTGTGCGCTCATCTGATTCCTCGTCCCGTCTTGTAACTTGAAAAATTTTAAACTCTTGCGTACCGTGATGATGCTATGTCGTCTAACTCACGAGTCTGGTAGTGTTCGTATGATTGGTAATATTTCTTTTTCTGGTTTTCTTTGAGTTTTTCCAGCACCTTTTTTTCTTTTAAAATTTCATTGACTTCTTTTCTTTTAAGTTCGAGAACTTTTGATATGTTTTGTATAACCACCTTCTGGTTAGAAATATCAACAATTAATTTGTTAATAAAATCTTTGTAGCGTTGCACCTCTACTAAATCAAGGTCGTTTCCGCTTTGAAAAACATTCATTAATGCTTCGTTAATTTCGTTTTGATATCCTTCTAGTGTTCTTTGTTTTTGCACGGCTTCTCTTAAACTTCTTTGCACTTTAGAAAGTTCTAAAAGTTTTTGCTCAAGAAGTTTTTCTTTAATATCTAGTACTACCTGCAGCCGGAATTGAAATTTTTTCAAACCTTACCTCTTTACTCTTAAATTATTTATTTTTACCAAGTCTAAATTATAAATTTGCATGCGAATATAATATTCGGACAAATTATATATATACACCTTACTACATGCGTATTTTTTACTAAATCCTCTAAAAACAGGATTTTATTGTTAACAATAAAAATAAGAGGATTTATTCAGGCGGTTTGGTATTTATTCTTTGTTAATTATTGCATTTACTATCTCATCATATTTGCCGGTGGCTTTCAAAATCAGATCGCATAGTTCTCGAACTGCGCCTCGGCCGCCATTTTTTGATGAGATGAACCCGGCATATTTTTGAACTTCTTCTACTGCATCATTAGGGCATGCCGGCAGCCCGACTGTTTTTAGACAGCATATATCTGGCAAGTCATCGCCCATATAAGCGATTTCATCAGCGGCTAAGTTATATTCCGCCATTAAGTCTTTTAAGGCGGCAATCTTATTTTTGCAACCTTCGACAAGTTTTGTCATAGCGAGATTGTTGAATCTGTGGCGTACCGTTCCGTTTTGCCGTGCCGTTATGATTGCTGTTATAAAACCTGTTTTGTTGAGCATTACAATTCCCTGACCGTCTTTGGCATTAAAGGTTTTGTATTCAATACCGTTTTCGTCAAAAGTAAGCGAAGCATCAGTCATTACACCGTCTACATCAAGTACAAGTGCTTTTATTTTGGCAGCTTTTTCAAATATTTCTTTTGCGTTATTCATTATGCAACCCCTGCTTTTAAAAGGTCGTGGATATGGATAAGACCGACAGGTTTGTTGCTGCTGTCGCAAACCGCCAGTGATGTAATCGAGTGTTTTTCCATAATATGCAAGGCTTTAGCAGCCAAATCCGTTGCTTGAATAACTTTAGGATTTTTAGTCATAACTTCTTTTGTTATTAAAGAAGTTGTGTTTGTGTATTTCAACAATGTTCGTCTGATGTCGCCGTCGGTTAATATTCCTGTCATAACTCCTGTTTCATCAACCATAATTGCACATCCGAGCTTTTTGTCAGAAATAAATTGAATTGTATTAAGGAAACTTGTATTTTCGTTTAATACGGGGATTCTGTCGCCTGTAATCATTAAGTCGGAAACATGATACAATACGCCTCTGCCAAGTGCCCCTGACGGATGGAACATAAGAAAATCTTCTTCAGTAAATCCACGTTTTTTAAGCAGACAAATAGCAACCGCATCACCCATTGCAAGCGTTGCCGTAGTGCTTGCTGTAGGGGCTTTGCCAAGCGGACAGGCTTCTTTTGCAACTGATACATCCAGCACTACATCTGATTTTTTGCCGAGCGTCGATTCTTTTTTGCCTGTCATTGCAATCATTTTTACGCCAAAGCGTTCTATTAAAGGTAAAAGATTTAATAATTCCGCAGTTTCACCGCTGTTAGATATTGCTATAACAACGTCATCACGTGTGATGAGTCCGGAATCTCCGTGAGTACTTTCTGCCGGATGAAGGAAATAAGAAGGTGTGCCGGTAGATGATAATGTTGCCGCAATCTTTTTGCCAATGTGTCCTGATTTGCCCATGCCGGTAACTATTACACGTCCTTTGCAGTTATACAAAATATCAATGGCTTTTTCAAAATCATCATTGATACGTTCTTTAAGTTTTAAAACCGAATCAGCTTCGATTTGCAGTACTTCCAGTGCCAAATCGTGTATAGAATTAATTTTATTTAAAGTTTGCAGCATATTACCTCACCCGAGCATTTATCTGTTAATTAATTATAGGACAAATCAGGCAATGTTTGCAAAAAAATTTGCAATATTTGTTATAATTTGTTTGTGAAAGATTGGCTAAACAAATTTTTTAATGAAAATATACAGCTGAACCTGCTGGTTTTACCTGCTCTTGCAGGCACTTTGGTGTTTATTATAATACCGGTATTTTTTTCTTTGTATTTAAGTTTTTGTAAATGGGACTTGTTGTCAGAGATAGAGTTTGTTGGGGGTAAAAATTATTTAGAGCTTTTATCGTCTGCTAATTTCGGTTTGATAGTACAAAATACTTTTGTTTTTGCACTTTCTACCGCAGTGATTTCGATTATTTTACCGTTGATTCTTGCAGCTTTATTAAATAATAAAATTTTAGGTACTGAATTTTTTAAAACAGCGTATTTCTTGCCGTTTATAACACCCATGATTGTTATTGCAATAGCGTGGGAGTGGATTTTTGACCCTAATAACGGGCTTTTAAATTATATTTTAAGGGCGCATATAAACTGGCTGTATGACACAAAAACAGCAATGATTGCATTGATTATTGTTTCTGCATGGAAGCTTATCGGGTATAATATGGTGATTTTTTTGTCAGGTTTTTCTTCAATAAATCCGAATCTTTACGAAGCTTCAAAAATTGACGGTGCAAGTGCTTTGCAGACATTTTTTAGAATTACTCTGCCGCTGCTCAGTCCCACAATATTTTTTGTGCTTGTGATTACGACTATTTCATCGTTTCAGGTATTCGACCTGATTTATCTTATGACTCAGGGCGGACCGATGGACTCGACAAATGTTCTTGTTTATTGGATTTATAAAAATGCGTTTGAGTTTTTCAATATAGGCGAGGCTTCTGCCGGAGCGTATATTTTGTTTTTAATAATACTGTTTTTAACTGTTGTGCAATGGACAACACGCAAGAAATGGGTGTTTAATGAATAATTGATTTTATAATTTTTTCAAGCTCCTTCAAGGCTTTGTCAAGGTCGTCATTGACTACCGTGTAATCATAATTTTTGGAGCATTCAATTTCTCTGCGCACTTCATGAAGCCTGCCTTGTATGGTTTCTTCGTCTTCTGTGTTTCGCCCTCTCAGGCGGTGTTCCAGTTCTTCTAAAGACGGAGGTAAAATAAAAATCAGTACGGAATCGGGGATTTTCTTTTTAATCTGTAATGCGCCGTTGGTTTCAATTTCCAGTATAAGGTTTTTTCCTTTGTTAAGGTTTCGTTCAACCCAGGCTTGTTTTGTACCGTAGTAGTTCCCGTTGAATTCAGCCCATTCAAGGAATTCTCCGTTTTTCACTTCTTTTAAAAATTCCGTTTCAGTAATAAAAAAGTAATTTACACCGTCAATTTCTCCGGGGCGGGGATTTCTTGTGGTTGCGGAAATAGAAATTTCAAGGTCGGGATTTTTTTGTACAAGCTGTTTTAAGAGTGTACCTTTGCCCACACCCGAAGAACCTGATATTACAAATAATTTTCCCTTTTTTGTTTCCATGTTGTTTCACCGTATTGTTTCAAATTATACATAAATTATTTTTATATAGCAAAATTTTTTGTCCTTGGTTGTTACATCCTATATGATTACACCGCTGCGAAATATTTTTTTTAATATTTATACCCCGATTCAAGATAAAAAAGAACCGAAAAATATAATGTCGGTTGATAAAATATCGGATTTAAACAACCTGCCATCATACCGGTATCAAATTTCTTTCGGGCAAAATGATGAAGAAAATATAAAAAAGTATCTCAAAAAGAAAAAAGCAAAATATAATAAACGGAAACTTTCTTATAAGGATATAAATTTATATGATATAAACAAACTCGAGGGAATCCAAAAAGATATAGATGTTTTAAAAGGTCTGTCAATGGAACAGATAAAGTTTATCGCACAGCACTCAACTGAATTCGTTTTGCAAAGAGGCTGCAATAATATGTGTGCACACTGTTATGCAAAAGCAATGCCGCCTACTTATCAAAAGGAACCTGATAAAATAAATAAAATTGATTTTGAAGATTTTGAAAAACTTTATTACGGGTTTAAGGAACTCAACAAAAGATTGGGCTTCAGCATTTTTAAAAGTTCTAAAAATGAATACAATACTTTGTTTCATGATGCAGATTCTTCCATGATATTTTTGCAGGATAAAAACGGAAAAGTATATGACTATTTAGACCTTGGCAAAATGGTTAATGAATTAACAGGGAAAACAGTTTTGTTCGATACTGCAGGCTGGAATATACAGGATAAAAAAACACAAAAAAGAATGGAAGATCTTGTCAAAAAAGCTGTCAACTCCGATGAATATGATTTTATGGAATTTAATATTTCTGCAAATCCTTTTCATGCATTGAATCATAAAGCAATTCAATATTTAAAAGACGGAAATTATGAAAAATACGCCAAACTTCGTGATATTTATACAACAAGAATGGCAAATGTACTTTTTACTTTTACCCCTTTGATAGAGAAAGAAAAACTTAATTTGATTGCAAGAGCCTTGCCTAATGAAACCAGGCAGGCAAAAGGATACCGTGAAGACGATTTATTAAAGCTATATAACGAAATACTGTTTAAGCTGCGAAAATTTTATGAGCAAGATATCCACAGCGGAGAACATAAGGTTATAAAAGATTATGAACAAATAGAAAAAATTTTTGATTATCTTAATAAAAATATTCAAGATGTCAGTACATCAATGGGAATAAACGGGCGTTTGGCAGATATTGTCACTGATTCAAAAATACGTCCGTATAAAGCCACAAAAGAACGTACTTATGCCGATCCGTACAAGGCAGCAAAAACTTTCTACGAGGGGATTATTGATATCAACGGAAAATTATATATAACAAACTGGTATGAAAATTATCCGACGGATATTCAGCTTAATTACAAAAATAAAGATAAAAAAACTGCCCCTATTCATCCTTCTTTAAATGAACAAAAAATAACTCTGGATATGCTTGCAGAATCAAATGATTTAAAATAATAGATGTATATTATTTTGTGTTTAAAAATATTTTTATAAAAAAACAGCATTCAAAGGTATTATATGGACGAGAATATTTTAAATTTATCATCATACAAAAAAACTCTGAAAAGTCTGGAAGAAATAATTTTAAGATATAAAAAAGAGTATATGGATATTGCAATTAGAGATGTGTTAATTCAGCATTTTGAATATACGTACTCACTGGCAATAAAAATGATAAAAAGGTATTTAAAAATTGCTCTTGCCGAAAATGAAGAAGTTGATACAATGGATTTTAACAGAATGATACGAGAAGCAAGCCGTATGGGGATTTTGTTAAACAACCTTGAAATATGGACAGTGTACAGACAAAAAAGAAATATTACATCCCATACTTATGAGGAGCAAAAAGCACTTGAAGTTGTCGGGGTAGTGGATGATTTTTATAAAGATGCAAAGTATTTGCTTAGTAAATTACAAGAAAGACAATGAAAAAAATTGACATCGAGCAAAAATATTTAGATAAAATATTGGAAATATTAAGAAAATATTTGCCGGGGGAAAATGTAATCTTTTATATTTTCGGTTCCCGTATAAAAGGTAGTGCTAAAAAATATTCAGATATTGATATAGCTATTGATTATAACTGTCAAAAAATTGATGATTTAATAAAAGTTAAAATAGAAACTGATTTTGAAGACTCTACTATACCATATAAAATTGATGTCGTTGATTTGAATGATATAACAGAAGATTTTAAAAAGTGTATTTTGAATGATTTGGTAAGAATATAGTTTTTGTTTTTTCTTTTTGCAAGAAAAAACAATTTGACTTAACTGTATATTTATAAAAACTTGCCGTTTTATCTATTAATTGACAAGTTTTATTTTGTTATAATTTATTTTTTATCTATAATTAAAATCAAAGGTTAATTAATTATAGGTGGAGAAAAAGTGATAAAAGATCAATATTTTCCTCAGGAAATTGAAAAAAATTGGCAAAAAATTTGGGAAGATAATAAATTCGGGAAAACATACGATGACAGTGATAAGCCGAAATATTATGCATTGTCTATGTTCCCTTACCCGTCAGGTAAACTTCACATGGGGCACGTGAGAAATTATACTATTACGGATGTTATTGCAAGATTCAAAAAAATGCATGGCTTTAATGTGTTACATCCGATAGGCTGGGACAGCTTCGGTCTTCCTGCTGAAAACGCAGCTATACAGCACGGCGAAAGCCCTGAAAAATGGACTGATGAAAATATTTCTTATATGAAAATGCAATTGAAAAAACTCGGGCTTATGTATGACTGGGACAGAGAAGTCGCCACCTGTAAACCGGACTATTACAAATGGACTCAGTGGCTGTTTTTGCAGTTGTATAAAAAAGGTCTTGCATATAAAAAAGAAGCTGCTGTTAACTGGTGTGACGAGTGCGCTACGGTTCTGGCTAACGAACAGGTTATAGACGGTAAATGTTGGAGATGTGACAGTGTTGTTGAGAAAAAATATCTTTCTCAATGGTTCTTAAAAATCACAGATTACGCAGAACAGCTTTTGCAGGATATTGATAAGCTCGAAGGCTGGCCCGACAGCGTTAAAATTATGCAGAAAAACTGGATTGGCAAATCTCAGGGTGCAATTCTAAAATTTAAAGTTAAAGAAATCGAAGGGCTTGAAGTTCCTGTTTATACAACAAGACCCGATACCGTGCACGGCATTACATATCTTGTTGTTGCACCCGAGTATCATGATATAGAAAAACTTACTACATCTGAAAATAAAGACGCAGTTGAGGCATACAGAGCCAACGCCCGTAAGATGACGGAAATTGAAAGACTTTCTACTGAACGTGTGAAAACAGGCGTACCTCTTGGTACTCATTGTATAAACCCTTATACCGGCGAGGAATTCCCTCTGTGGACAGCGGATTATGCACTTGTTGAATACGGAACCGGTGCTGTTATGGCTGTTCCTGCTCATGATGAAAGAGATTTCGATTTTGCTAAAAAATATAATCTGCCTGTTAAAGTCGTTATCCAAAATCCTGAAAATCCGTCAGACTGCAAAGATGCTGCTTATACGGAACCCGGTGTTTTGATAAATTCAAACGAATTTAACGGCATGAATAATGAAGAAGCCAAAAAAGCTATCACTCAAAAAGCTGTAGATGGCGGGTTTGGCGAGTTTAAAACACAGTACAGATTGCGTGACTGGTTGATTTCAAGACAAAGATACTGGGGGGCACCGATTCCTATTGTTTATTGCGAAAAATGCGGCGCACAACCCGTTCCTGAAGACCAGCTTCCCGTAAGATTGCCGGAAGATGTTGACTTTAGTGTAAAAGGCAAATCGCCTATTTTGACTTCAAAAACCTTTCTTGAAACAACCTGCCCCTGCTGCGGCGGAAAAGCAATCCGTGAAACTGATACCATGGATACATTTATCTGCTCAAGCTGGTATTATCTAAGATATGCAGACGCTAAAAACGCAAATGCTCCGTTTGATAAATCCCTTGTTAACAAATGGCTGCC
>CALUSA010000071.1 GCA_944323275.1 Candidatus Gastranaerophilales bacterium | reverse complement strand
TCCTTCTATATTTTTAATTCCCATTTTTTGTGTTTTCTAAACACTTTTTTGAGAAATTTTAATAATTTGTTACATTTGTGAAAAAAATTTGTTTTTTTTTGAGGGGTAAAAAACGTCTGAAAGCTTGGCGGATTGGTAAATCCGACCTACGATTGAAGGACAATTGATTTCAATGGGCACTGACAAATCCGATGATTACAATAGTTTACAGATGGTATATTAAAATATCTTAGCATAAGAAAGGAAGTAATCATTAATTATATTAACGATTACAGGCATAATCCACAGTAAAATTGCAGCACCTAAAACAGGTTTAAACAAAAAGCTTAACTGAAACACGTTAACCTGCGGTGCTGTTTTTGAAATTATACCTAAAATCAAATCCTGACCGAGCGTTGCAAGCAGAACAGGCGAGGCTATTTGTAACCCGATATACAAAACATTAGAGGTCAGGGTTACAAGATATTCCTTGTTAATAAGCCTGTCCATCGGGATAGCTGTTGCATAAACGGGGAATATTTCAAAACTTCTGTGTAATGCATTGATAAGCCAGTATATTCCGCCGACATCAATAAACAGTATTACGGCAAGCAGCCCGAAAAAGTTGCCGAGAATAGATACCTGTGTACCGACGGTGGGGTCTAACACCATTGCAGAGGAAAGCCCCATCTGCATATTAATCATATCACCCGCTGCATTTATTGCCAGCACTATGCAATTTGCAATAAAACCGACAAGCATTCCACCTATTGCGTTTAAAAACAATCCTAATATAAGAGAGGTTCCTGACGGCACAGGACCTGTTTTAACTGTCATCATAAGAATTATTGTAAGGATTACGGCAAAGGCGAGTTTAATCATGCCGGGGATTTCTTTTCTGTTTAAAACCGGTGCAAACCTTATAAACCCCATTAAACGTGCAAAAATAAACAACCCCGCACCTAGTGCGGCATTAACTTCAGGAAAATATTTAGGAAATGCTGCTAATACTGCATCTATCATTTATCTTTTTTAATATCCTTTATTGTGTCAAGTTCAATGACCGATTTATCAACCGGCTGATTATTATCAATCAAAAATTTTATTGTATATTCAAGGTTTGTTTTACCGTATTTGTATGTTACGTAAGAAATTCCCTCCTGCAGCGTGGTTAAGACCAACTGACCTCTTGGGGTAAAGCTGTCACTTGTTGAGGTAACTTCCAATATATTAGAATTTGTAACCTGTATGTCTTTAGGTCGTGCATCAACGCTAAGTATGTAAACGCTGCCGGTATGCAGATTTACGGTTTTTTGAGGTGTAATTGCAAAGACCTGACACGAGCTTTGGATTGCTAATATAAAAAATAAAGATAACATTTTTTTCATTTTTACCTCTGTTTCTTATCTGTTCATAATAGCGTTACGCTCAATAAGGTTCGGTGCGGGATTTGGCATTCTGTCAGACGGATAGTGTTTTGTTTTTGAGTTGTAATCGATAAAAGGAATTTTGCCAGGGTTTCTCATAATATCGCCGATTTCCTGTTTGTCGAATCTTGTTGCACCCTGTTTAAATTCTTCGTTAAACGGACGTGTGTATTTATGATATCCGGGTTTTAGCACATAACTTTCGGAAGAAGGTATATTGTTGAACGCCATTTGATACCCCTCAAGCAAAAGGTTTGTTAAAAGTTTTACGTACCCCATACCCATAATCATCAACACAAGAAATACCGCAAGAATTTTCGGAGCAGCTGCAATTGTTTGCTCTTGAACCTGTGTTACCGCCTGTAAAATACCTACGATAAGACCTACACCCGCCGCAACAAGTACGCAGGGCATTGATATCAAAAGCATTGTTATAAGACCTTTACCCATATATTCCATTAGTATTTCAAGCATATTTTTTATCCTTTTAATTAAAGCTTGCAGCCAGTCCGTGCACAATCATACTCCAGCCGTCTACAGCAATAAATATAAGCAGCTTGAACGGCAGAGAAATAATTGTCGGCGACAGCATGAACATACCTAACGCCAGAAGCACGTTTGCCACAATCAAATCCAGCACAATAAACGGTACGTATATAATAAAACCAATCTCAAAGGCTGTTTTAAGTTCGCTTACAATATAAGCAGGAGCAACCTGCCAGATTGTAATATCGTCAGGAGTTTTAGGCTTTGGTGCACCCGAAAGCTGTATAAAAAACGTCATATCAGACTGGCGTGTCTGTTTCATCATAAATTCTTTTAAGGGTTTTGAGCCTTCAGCAATTGCTGCCACTATATCACCGTTTTTCTGGTACGGAACAGAGCCCATTTCCCACATTTTGCTGAAAACAGGGTTCATTGTATAAATTGTCAAAATCATTGACAGCCCGACAAGTACAATCCCCGGCGGAACCTGCTGGGTACCGAGTGCCTGTTTAAGCATTGAAAATACGATTGTGTATCTTAAAAAACTTGTCATACAGGTAAAAATTAAAGGCAGTAATGAAAATACCGTCATAACCAACAGCATTTGCAAAACCGGATTTAAGTCTTTTAATACGCTTTCCATTATTTTATCCCCTGATATTTTTACAGTTTATTATTAGTCTTTTGTTGTAACGGTTTCATTCAGTTTGCGCAATAGTTCACGCATAACCGGACGTTTTACATCTGTCGCATTGCCTTCAAGTACCTTCATAACTTCTGTATAATCTACGACCGGAGAAGCTTTAGGCTTTTCTTTAACATCAGATTCTATATAAGAGGACTCTTTAGGATACTGGCTAAGAGTCGATTTGAAGCTCTTTTCTATAATCGGGGCAGGTTGTTCTACATCAATCGTTGCAAGATTATCAAGCTGCACATCGCCGTTTAGTTTTGCAAGAAAGGTTGTTCTGTCTAAATCTGCTGCGATAAGAAATCTCTCTGCGCCTGCGTTGACAATGTAGAGTGTTTTTCTAGGTGAAAGTCTGAGAGCGTTATCAATTTTCAACCCTCTTGTATTTGGCGTTGAGTTGTTTCCTATCATGGTTTTTTTGTAAACCATTACACCTAAAAACAACAGCCCTACCATTGCCATTGAATATACTATAAAGTTAACAAGATATGTTCCCATTGTGTTTATTCCTATGTTGTTTATAAATCGTCTTCATCTACATCAAAGTCGCTGTAGTCAAAATCTTCTTCGTTTACCTCCGAATTTTCATTTTGTTGTATAAGCGGCTGTTCCTCATAATTTGTATCCGCTTGTGCAGGTTCAGCCTGTACAGGCACTTGTTCATAGGCTTCAGTTCTTTGTTCTTCACTGTATTGAGCATTTTGTGAAGCTTGATTTTTTTCTTCGGTAAATATTTTATTAATTTTTACTCCGTACCTGTCATTTATAATGATTAATTCGCCTGAGGCAACAATTTTATCTTCTACCTTCAGGTCAATTTTATTGTCATAAACAGAGCCGATATCTATTACAAGACCTTCGGAAATTTGTTTTAATTCACCGAGAGTAAGCTTTACTTCTTCAAATTCAGCGTTTATTTCCACCTGAATTGTATCCCACATATTATACATATCAGAACCGGGCATTGTTTTATCTCCTTTCGCTCCGTTTGGGGTTTCGTCAAAACTTTGTTCGTAATCCGAAACTATATTCGGATTAGGTACAACCCTGAATTTAATAGAGTTGTTGTCATAATTTAGGGTCATTAAAGAGGATTTGCTGTTTTCGAGCACTACTATGTCATCTTTTTCGAGAGTCTTAAGGTCATTTAGCCTTATTCTTGTCGTTCCGACACTTATGTTGACTTTAGCAGCGCAGGTTTCAAAATCGGAAATTGTAAAGCGTTCTTCGCCTTGTTCAAGCGGCTGGGGAGTAATTGCGGCAACAGGAATTTTGATTACTATCCTGCCAAGGGTTATATTATTTACCCTGACAAAAAATGTCAGATTGCATTCGTTGTAGTTATTGTTTCCATCCGGCAGGGCATCACCGCTTTTTATTATTTCGCAGAAATTCTGGTATAAAAAATCATCAAAGCCCGTAAGAATTTTAGCTTCAAGATCAGTCAGTTTATCTATGTTAAAAGTTTTTCCGTTAGAACCGAGAATATTTTCAAGCAAGGCTTTAACAAGTTTTTTGGAAAGTCGTATAAAAACAGAAAGTTCACGGTTAAGCCTTATTTGTGTAACAAAAAACTCATCACGTTCCGCAAGAATATTTGTATTCTCGCTTACGCTCATCAATTTTACTTCCGGTTTATTTCCCCAGAATTCTTCAAAAGTCGCAGCAATAATGTTTGTGAATTGACTGTCAAACCATTCGTAAGTCAGCTCTAAATTATCAGAAAACTCTGATGTTATATATTCTTCATCTTCCTGCCCGTATTGCATATTTAGCAAAGTGTATCCCTTAATCTTTACAACTTCCCCAATACTAATCTTAAAAATCTTAGGGCTTTTTCACATCATTTATACGGTGGATATTTAAGAAAACGCATAGTGTAATAAAGCAAAAACAGTTACACAAGCATGTTTTGTTCAAATTCTTCTCTCGGCAAAAACGGGTACATATCTTCTAATGAGGGTGAAATCATTGTACCGTCGTCAAGCTTTTTGGCTGAAAGCTTCGGGGCAAAAATATAACCACCAGAGAGCATAACCTCGCATAATACAGGACCGTCAGCCTTCAAAACTTCTTCGATTTTTATTTTTACGTCTGATGATTTGTCTATGAGTACGGACGGCAGATTAAACGCTTTTGCAATTTTTATAAAACCGGGTAAAGAAACACCGCTGTCAACTGTACAGGCTGTCATTCTACCGTTAAAGAAATTGTTCTGCGTCTGCTGAATTGATATGTAGCCATTGTTGTTTAAAACGATTATTTTAACCGGAAGATTATAATGCACAATGGTCTGCAGCTCCTGCAGATTCATCATAATCGAGCCATCGCCGGCTATACAGATCGTGTTTTTTTTATTGTTTGCAACACATGCACCTATTGCGGCAGGCAGATCGTAACCCATTGAGGCATCTCCTGAATTCCAAATATAACGCTGATTTGGTTTGACTTTGCCTACCTGAAAAGGTATTAAAAATGCCGAGCCGTTTGCACAGACAATAACTTCGTCATCTTTAAAACACTGTACAAGTTCGTCAATAAAATGATAGGGCTCTATCGGATTCGGGGCAATCCTCTCCGCTTCATCAACAGGCGGATATTTTTTCTTAATATTTTTACACCAGTCATTCCATTGCGAAAAATCTTGTGTTTCAACAGCATTATAAAATTTATTTATAAATATTTTTGCGTCAGCGTTTATTTTGAGAAACGGTTTCAGTGTCGGTTTATCGAGTTCTGCCCTGTCTATATCCACACAAACAAGTTTTGCGTTTTTAGCAAAATTTTCCCAGTTGTAGCTTACCTGACGGATATTGTTGCGTGAGCCTATAGAAATCACCAAATCTGAATTTTGGAGTATAAAATTTCCTGCTCTGTTTGCAACTGTTCCTATCCTTGCGCAAAAACACGGATTGTCGTCAGGAATAACATCAAAGCCATTCATTGTTGTGACAACAGGGATGTTCAATTTTTCTGTTAAGTTGATAAAATCTTTAATTGCTCCTGACAGTCTTATACCGTGACCGGCTATTATAAGCGGTCTTTTGGCTTCTTTAAAAAGAGAAATGAGCCGTGCAATTTCTTTTTCAATTGAAGGGAAAACAAGTTCATCTTCTATTGGATTATATTTTTTTAATTTTGTTTCATCAATCATTGCTGCCTGTATATTCATCGGAATATCTATCCAGACAGGTCCTTTTCGACCGTGCGTAGCAAGATAAACAGCTTTGTCAAGTACATACTCAATGTCGTTAGGGTCTGTAACCATAACGGCGTATTTGGTAAGCGGTTTTACAACACTTACTATATCAACTTCTTGATCACCTAACTGGCGCAGAGGTATTTCTGGACAAGAGGCAAGAGTTGTAGAAAATTTTACCTGCCCTGATATGTACAAAACAGGCACAGAGTCCGTCCACTGTCCAAAAACGCCGTTAAGACAATTTAACCCGCCGGGACCTGTGGTTACATTAACAACAGCAAGCTCCTGATTTACCCTTGCATATCCTTCTGCAGCTATTGCACACGCCTGTTCGTGATGATTGCAAATGTAGGGAATATATTTGCCGAAGCTGTCATTAAGATGCATTGCTCCGCCGCCTGATACCATAAAAACATTTTTTACGTTATAAATTTCTTTAAGTCTTTTTGCTATGTAATCAGAAAGTTTAATCATTGTATTAACTCCGCTATATCAGCTAATTTTTCGACACATCTGCAGCCGTCAACAGGTTTAGAAGTAATTAAAATCGAATCCGCCCCGTATCCCTGAGCCATTTTTATATCACTTTCAAAACTGTCGCCTATTACACAAATCTCCTGCGGTTTCAGGTTTAAGCCGTAAGTTATTGTTTGAAGCATTAACGGATTTGGTTTTCCTACAATAAAATCAGTAGTTTTGTTCAATACGTTTTCCACTGCACTGACAACAGGACCGGCACCGGGCAGCAAACGACCGCCAGCCCCCGGATAAAAACGTTCTCTGTTTGCTATAATAAGTTTATAATCCTCTTTTTTCTTAATGTTTAAAAGTTCTGTCAGGTCATCAAGTTTGAAATCGGGGGTATAAGCGACAACAACAGCTTCAGGTGTTTTTGAAAACGGGTCAATGCCAACCGAGCGCAGTTCCTGTTTTAAAGAGTCCGTGGATATTGCATATACTTCATTATAATTGTTGTCTGAAAGATATTTTGCAACAGCATAACCCGAGTTGATTATTTCAGCAGGGCTAATCTCAAGATCCATTGAAGAAAGCTTTTCGTAGATTTGCCGGCGTGTTCGGGCGGAGTTATTGGTTATAAAAAAGACATATTTTGCAATTTGTCTGGCTTTTTTTATAATTTCGTCCGCCATAAAAGCAGGTTGACTGCCAAAATATATTGTTCCGTCCAAATCAAAAACTATACATTTATAAGCCAACAGAGCCTCCGGCTTCTCTAATGGAATCTTTGTAGCGTGATTCCAGAACTTCTATTCTTTTAACGTCTTCAACAGATATTGCATTGTAAAAATTTTGTTTATTTTTAATCCACATCAGCTCAAAACCTACGGCTTTTAAAATACCTTTGTCCGTATTTTCGTCGTGGATTGCTTTTTGGGCATCAAAGATGACTTTTCGTGTTTCAAATCTTGTAAGAGCACCTTCCGGAAGTTTTTTAAAGAACGGAAGCGACATAGCGGAAACACCGCCGCCAATAACCATTTCTTTATTATTTTTTTGCATCTTTTTCGCTATTTCTGTTGCATAATTCAAAATTATCTCGTGATTGATATCGTCTTTGCTCATACCCAAAGAACCTGTCATATCAGTTCTGCCGAACACAATACCAGAAATGCTTCTAAAACTCGGGTTAGCAATGATTTTGTCTAAATTGTTGTATCCTGTTATTGTTTCTATATTACAGAGAAATTTTACTGTTTTGTGTTCATCGTCCGGAAAAACAAAATGAGTTGCCTGTACATATTTTTGCATTGCATAGTCTGTTTCTATCATCGGGGCAACTATGGTGTTAACCCCTATTGTTTTTGCATCGAACATATCTTTAATAGCTTCACAACCGCCGATTTTTATTGTCAATTCAAGCCCTGCCTTTGTAACAACTTCTTTCAGCCTCAGAGCTTCTTCCATCCTCGTGCCTTCTGCTTCAAATTCTGCTTTTACCCCGACAACGTGATGATTTTCTTTTAAATCAAGCAGGGTGTTAAGCATCTTTTTTTCTAACTGATTCATAAAATTCTCTCAATATTACATAAACACTTACAAATATAATACATCAAAAATCTTTTGCTAAATAAAACTTTACAATAAAGTCAATTTTCTTAGTACAAAAGTTTTTTATAAGTTATATAGGAATAGGAATTTATAGGGGAAATATTAATGTGCAATTCTGTATCAAGCAGCAATGAGTCACAGGCGTATTTTGCTAGCAGGTATGCTTCTACGCCGATAAACAGTGAAAACAAAATCGAACACAAAATTAAAAAAGGTGAAAATCTCTGGACAATTGCAAAAGATCATCTGGGCAAAAAGAATGCATCTAATGCTGAAATCTCAGATATGATGTACAAAATTGCAAAACTTAATAACAAAGATTCTATTGAAGAAATCAATACTGTTTATGTCAACGACATAATCTACCTTCCGGGTGCACAACAACAAAAAAAGACATCTGCTGCGCAGACACCTCAGCAAGCGGCAGAGCATGCACGTGAGGTATCACAAAAAATAAATGATATTATAGTGCCGCAGGGCAGTGCCACATACAATCAAAAAGCACTATACAAACTTGATAATCTTAAAAATATTCCGCAAAGTCTGTACAAAGAACACGCTGAAGCAGGAGTCGGATACTGGGATAAAGCACTCGGGGATAAAGATAACAAATTTATAATTTCAAAATCAACTTCATACTCTCCTGTAATATATACGGGTCTGTCTGTTTTGAAAAAGGAAAATAACAACCCTTATGGAAAAACGGAAGCTCACATGTATATAAGCGTGGATAAACAGGGCAAGGTTAAAGATATCAGCTTTGAGGTTCCGGGGGTAAATATTAACGAAATCGGTTTTGACTATAAGTTAGACAGCAACGGTAATGTTTACAGACATACAGGTTTCAGAGATGAAAAACTTGCAACCCTGCCGCCGGAACAATATGGGAATCTGATACAACAGGCTCAACAGTATTTTGACGACAATGTTAAGTAATAGTATAAACTTTTCTGTAATAAAGGATTGAACCGAGCACTATCAGTATAAAGTTAGGTACCCATGCTGCAAGAAACGGCGAAATCGCCATATTTTCGCCAAAGGATAACGACAAAGCCCTCAGCAGGTAATATAAAAATATAATTAAAATACTGAATAAAAATCCTCTGTTATATCTGACCCTGGGCGGTGTAATTGCAAGCGGAACACCAAGCAGTACAAGCACGACCGTGGTGAACGGAAATGCAAATTTGTTATGCAGTTCGATTTTGAAAAGAGAATGTGTCTTTATATCGTGTTTTTTAGAGTTATTTTCTATATATTTCCATAAAGAGATAACATTGTACTGTGTGGCTTCGTCTTCTGTCAGGGAATCTTTAACATCCATACCGAAGTCTACTATAGACTGGTCGAACCACGTGGTATTCAAGACCTTGTCGTCTTTATTCATAGTATATGCGGCACCACGATTGAATTGCCAGCCCTGCGGGCTTGTTTTTCCGGTTTGCGACTGGACCACCTGAATAGTTTTCGGGTCGGAAAAATCAACTACAGAAACATTTTTCAGCGTATTATCTTCGCATTTTTGTACAAAGAAAAGACGTTTCATTACTTTATTACCGTTTTCATCATTTTTAATTTCTTTAAAGGTAAAATTCTGTTTTCCGTTAGGAATATTTTTCTGTCCTAATGCCCATACGGCAAGCGTCTTTGATTGAGAATTCGTAACCGGTACAATTGTTTCATTTATCATAAATGTTAACAAAGACATTGCGGCTGCAAAAATGAATATCGGCTTGGCTATACGGTTTATACCGATACCGCAGGCTCTCATTACAGTAATTTCAGACGAAAGACTCAGTCTGTTAAGTGTCATTACCGTTGAAAACAATACACTCATAGGAATTGCCATAACAAATACCTGAGGAAGGTTCAACAACACAATCATCATTGCAATATTAAATGGAATACCATAGAGTGTTATTTGCTTGATTAATGTTATAAATGTGTCAGAAGCAAAAATTATTGAAGTGAAAATAACAATACCCATTACAAATATTTCTAATACCTGTAATAATATGTATCTATCCAGTATTGTCAGTTTATTAAAAAGATGGTTATGCATGTTCTAATTATTCAGCCCTGTTTCTTCCTGTTTTAAAAAATTACACTGGGCTTCAAGCTTTTTATCCTCCATGCCGGTGATTAAATCCTGAATATTTTTTATTTTGCCCAGAGCAAAACCTGTTTCTGCAAACAGCACACAATCATTGCACAAACGTATTCCGTCATATACAACCGAGCCTGCAATTGATTTTTCTTCTCCGCAGCACTGACAGTCAAAGACTTCAAATTCACAGTCGGGATTTTCTTCTATATCGTCTGCTTTCATCTGCGCAACAACCGCCTGCATGTCATCTATTATTCTTAATTCTTCCGCTTTATCCATATATTTTATTATAACCGGTATTCTTTATCAGACAAGGTCTGACAAAAATTTGTGTATAAAATATATTATAGACAATTAAAACTTAATTGTCACTTACCTACAAAACAAAAAGCTGACATATTGTCAGCTTTTTAATAAAAGGGTTGCATCATCTTATTTCCGGAACCATTGTTCCTTTTTGTCATCTTTATCTTTTTATTTTTCGATTATGAAAATACTTTAAATGTTCTTTCGATGTTTTTAT
>CALUSA010000070.1 GCA_944323275.1 Candidatus Gastranaerophilales bacterium | reverse complement strand
CTTTCCCAGTCTATTCCGTCGTCATCATCTTCGCCGGGTTCCGGTATTCTTTCACCGTCTTCAAGCATAATTTGGAGCATCAATTTTAACTGGCTTTTATAATTTGCCAGAGCAATTTCTCTTGTTTTTGCACAAAAAGCAAAGCTCGGAAACTCCTTTATTTCTATATAGTGATAAGGATTTCCGTTAAAGTCCAAATCAGTACCTTCAACGAGTGTCCAATCTAAATTTAAATAATAATCAAGGTCTTTATCCATCTAAAGAATTCTCTCTTAAAGGTTGTGTAATCATTATCCCTTCACCGCCGATTACTTCTGCCTGTTTACCGTCAATATAAAGGTAAATAGGTTTTTTAGGGCTGCTGTTTGCTATTGCTGTTTTAATAAGCTGTTTAAAGCGGCTGTATAGGCTATCGGCTCCGCCGCCGGTTTGTATATTAGAGGATACATCGATAATAATTTTTTTGTCACTTTCTACTACTCCCATAATCTGTACATTTTTGGGAATTTCAGAGTAAACCCCGAGATTTTTTTCATATTGGGTAGGACCGGCAACAAGCTGGGTCAAAGCAAATTTGAGTTTATTTTTATCTGCAGGAACTTCTCTCTTTACTGTTTTAAAAATACTGCTGTTGTTTTTATCCATTCCAAGAAAATAAACAGTAACATAGGTTTTCGGTCTTTCCGGCTCTTTTGATGCTTTTTTTACTGGCTCTTGTTGTTGCTGTGTTTTTTGCGGCGGTTCTGCCACCTGTTCTTCAACAGTAAGTTTTTTTTCTACTTTTACATGCGGAGTATGCGGTGTATCAAAGAAATTCACCTTGACATAGAAAAAAGCCAGCACCGCAAGTGTTAATATAACTAATTTTGACCAGAATCCCATTATTCAGCTCCGAATCATTTCACTCATAAACCTTAATTATTATAATAGTTTTTAGGTACAATAACCAGACCTTTTATAATAATTTTATCATTTATTATATAAATATCTTTAAGTTTAATTATACTTTTTTCATTATTCAAAATATTTGTTTTGATTGCAAGAGGGTTGAGCTTATTCAATACGGGTAATAAAGTATCCATACTGACTGACGAGTGACCGGTGCCTGTTTCTATATCCGTAAATTCAAGATTTCCGTCTTTTGCAATCAAACCCATTCTCATAGAAGCTTGTTTAGGTGAACGCATTGCCAGAGGAGCCATATACATAACGGAAATAACGAGTTTATTATGTTTTATTTCTGCTTTAGGATTGAATATTTTAAGCAGTGATATATTTCCGACATTTACATTTGCGGAATTAAGTTTTTTCATATATTCAGGAGTTGTCACCATTTTTTGCAAGTCAGCCGATGTTATCTCTGCTCTAAACCCCAGAAGAAAATTTTCTGCAGTATAGACTTCACCATCGTGGTAAACAAAATGGTTATATCCGCACAGAGAGCGTGCTTTTATGTTTGACATATAAATTCCTGCAACGGCGGCGGCGTCAGATGATGCATTTATGCTTTTAAATTTACCCTGCAGCATGCTTTTTGCGCCAAAGGGTTCAATATTAACTTTAAAATCTGCGGCAAGTGCATCGTTCATTTGACGGCGTACCTGAGATTCCAGCGTAGTTGCAAGAATAAAATTCATGCCGGTAATTTTGCTTAAAGTTGAAGCAAATACCCCGTTAACAACCGGAACAGCCGGACACATGGATTTTTCTTCTTCAAATAAAAAATCTTGCTGTGCAAATGCACTGTTTGAACATAAAAACAGCAGCCCGAGCAATATTAAAATCTTTTTCATGATAAAAATCCTTTTGTGAAAATGTATGATATAAAGCGTTCAATACAATAATATCACAGATTTTTTTACTAACTTGAAATAATTGTAATATATGATATTACAAATGTTTCCTGTAAATAAAGTTAAAAAATACCGTCTGCCTGTGTCAGGGCAAACGGTATTTGTATAAAAATTTAAGCATTAAAATTTAAAAGAATCTTTTAAATTTTGAATAGCTTCTTTCCTTTGTTGTTGTCTTTGTTGTGCAGCTTCTTTTCTTTCCTGCTGCTGTTTTTGAAAAGCTTTTTTGTCGGCTTCACGTTTTTTCTTGGCTTCTTCTTGTTTCTTTTGGAAAGCTTTTTTATCAGCTTCACGTTTCTTTCTGGCTTCTTCTTGTTTTTTCTGATATGCATCTATTTTGGCATCATGTTTTTTTATCGCTTCGTTACGTTTTTGTTGATAATTTTGCAGTGCATTACCTGCAGCAAAAGATGCACCTGCGCTGAACATGAACATTACAGCCAGTAAGATAGTAGAGATTTTTTTCATTATATACCTCCTTAATTAATATTCCCGTTCGGGATTAATAAATTATAACAGCATTTATTTTGCTAATCAATCATAAATCTTCGGGCAGGTATATATTTTTTTTATCAAGTTCTTTTCTTGTTTGTTCATAACATTTGGTATTGCATTGTACTGTCTGGTACTCTCTAACAAGTGCAATTATATCATCTGTTGATACACGTATAAGCCTTCTGCCGTTTAAATTTTCTATGATAGTTGCCATAAATTATTCTCCTTTTTGTTAATACATCGGATGTTTCTTGTTTTACTTTAGCAATATCATTGATTTTGTTTAGGTAAGTTCTTTCAAATAAAAATAGAAACCTGATTAACTTTTTTTATACACATGTGTAATTTTTTATGAATACTCTTGCCTTTAAAATATTTCATATAGTCAACGGCTCCCGATAACTTATTGAACGTGTGCAGCGGAACATATACAAGATTGAAAAATTTTTAGGAGGAACATTAAATGAATAACTCTATTATTCAAGCTCAATGCGTACAAATGAAGGAATTAAACCATTTGTTTATTGATGTTGAATACGTAAAAGAAAAAAGTACAGGGCTTAATGTGTACAGAAGCAGAAGTTTTAACCAGAAAAATAAAAAATATCTGCAGTTAGATGAAATAAAAGACGCTTTGCAAAAGGTAGATAAAACCAAATTAAAATATATATATTTAACAGGTAAAAATTCTATGTCGCATCCGGAATTTAACCATATTTTGAGATTATGTCTGACATATTGTTCAGTTACAATTTTTTCTGACGGAAGCTGCATAAATGACAAAAAAGCCAGATTCTTAAAAAGGGTAGAAGAAGAAGGCTTGAATGAAATTATATTTAAAATATTTTTGAATCATTACGACGAAAAACAGAATGATGAAATCTCGGGCAGAGGCAGTTTCAGAAAAGCAATACATGCTATTAGCGCATTAAATAAATACGGATTTAATCCTATCCTTGTAATAAACACACCTCAGCAGCATCTTGCCGAATTTAAAGCAGGTTTTACGGAACTTGGTAAAAAATTCAAATTTGAAACAGATGACATAAATTTTTCTTTTTTACTGTATAACCAGACACCTGAAAATGAAAATAGTTTACTTCCTCAGGAACAATGGAATTTTGATTGCATGAATTCTCGTATGCTTTCAAAATCAGGGGTTTATAATTGTTTTTCATTGTTGAATGATTACAGGGGAAGAAGCGGTGCAAACCTTTGCGATTTTAGTAAAAAATGTTATATGGAAACAGAAAAATGCCGTGCCTGTAAATATTTCGGGCAACAGATGTATGCAAATAACTGGGTATAAATATTTATTGCTTGTCTGCCTAATATACCTCTAAAATAAAAATCTACACTGTCTATATGTGTAAAAGCTCTTATTATCTGTTACAATTAAGTTGCGGCTTGTGTTTTTTTAGCCGAAAAAGAATGGATAAACAATCCGGAGCGTATTTATACATAAATAATTACAGAGGTAAATCAGGTGGAAAATATTACAAAAAAGGAAATTAACTATCCGTATTTAACACAGCCTGTTGAAATATACGAAAGAGAAAACGGACATAAAATTGTGCTGGCACATAAAGAGGGCGGACTTGTTAATGTGTCGAGCTGGGTAAAAACCGGTTCAATAAATGAAACCGACGCAGACAACGGTATCTCTCATTTTCTTGAACACCTTATGTTTAAGGGAACACACAAACACAAGGCAGGTTATTTTGACAGAACTCTTGAAGCTAAAGGTGCAATTGTTAACGCAGCAACATGGAAAGATTATACTTTTTATTATGTTACGCTGCCAAAAGGTCCTGATAATGCATATTTAAAAGAGGCAATCGAATTGCATGCTGATATGATGCTTGATCCTGTTATTCCTGAGGAAGAAATCGGTCCTGCTTTTAAATTAGGCGACGACAATGTTTCTCAAAAAAGAGAAAGACACGTTGTTATCGAAGAAATAAGAATGCGTCAGGACCAGCCGTGGACAAAAATATATAACTCCACAAATTTTAATATGTATTCAAAACATCCATACAAAAGAGATGTAATAGGTTTTCCCGAAACAATTGCCTCAATTCCGAGAGAAACTATCCTGAATTATTACAAAACACACTACACGCCTAATAATATTACAACAATTGTCGCAGGTGACTTTGACACAAAAGAAGTTCTTGAACTTGTATGTAAAGGTTTTGATTTTAAAGGCAGAGCTAATTTTGAAAATCCTGTACATGAACTTGACAATCCTGTAAACGAACCTAAATATATAGAATTAAAAGGCAAGATAAATACCGGGTTTGCAATAACAGGCTGGCTGGGACCGGTTGCTTCCGACTTAAAAGAGAATATAGCTCTTGAGATAGTCAATATTGTGCTCGGTGAAGGGCAAAGCTCAAGGTTGTATCAAAACCTTATCGAAAAAGCTTCGGAACCTGTTTTTAATATTGTTACAACAGATTTTTATAACTTTAAGGACGGCGGAAATTTCTTTGTACAGGCAAATTATAAAGCAGAACAAAAAGACCGTGCGCTTGAGCTTATAAATAAAGAGTTAACAGCCTTTTTGAACGGAGATATGACAGAGCGTGAATTCAATAAAGCAAAGAAAAAGCTAAAAGCACGCTTTGCGGAATCAGCCGAAACCGTTTCCGATATCGCAGAAAATATCGGGTATTATATGACGGTTTGCGGAGATTTAAATCTGGTGGAACAGTATAACTCCACACTCGAAGAAATTACAATTGACACAGTAAACACAATTGCAAATAAATATCTGGACTTAAACCACGCTGTTACAACAGTATTGCTGCCGGAATAGTAAAAAGGAATTTGTAAAATGGAAAGAATAATTTTAGATAATAAAATACCTCTTGTATTAAAGGAAAATAAAAACACCCCCCGCCATGCATTGTGCTTTTATTTCAAGATAACTGAACCAGAAAAAAAAGCCGGTATTTATACGATTTTAAACAGACTGTTTTTGCAGGGAACAAAAAATCGTGATGCGCATACACTGGCTCAGGAGCTTGACGAAAACGCAATAGACTGCTACAGCGAAATGAAACAGGATTTTATTCGCTTTAAACTTCAGTGTCTTAACGAAGATTTTGAAAAAGGTCTGGAAATCCTTGCTGATATTATAAAAAATTCCACTCTTGATGATTTTAATAAAGAAGTGATTAAATTAAAAGGCGAAATCCAGGCAGAGCTTGATGAACCCAAAACAATGGCAATGAATGCTTTTTATTCGCATATTTTTAAAGAACATCCCTACGGTCATACTTATACAAATATTTTGAGAGATATTGATTCCATAACAAAGGCTGATGTTCAAGCTGCGTATAAAAGCCTTGTTGAACACTCCCCGAAGGTAATAAGTCTTGTCGGAGATTTCGGCGGAGAAGATGTTACAGGACTTTTGAAAAAATATTTTCAGGATATAAAAAATAACACGGATTGCGTAATCAATAATGCTGTGCCTGAACTGGAAAAAACTGAAATTGTAAAAGTGACAAAGGATGATGCTTCTCAGGCTCAGATTATACAGGGCTGGCGTGTTCCTACTATTTTTGATAAAGATTATGCGGCAATAATGGTTATGAATACATTGCTGGGGGCGAGCGGTCTGTCTTCAAGGTTATTTCTTGAACTCAGAGATAAAAAAGGTCTGGCTTATGTTGTAAGAAGCAGCTATGAAATTTATGACCACAGTGCACTGTTTAATGTTTATATAGCAACAGAACCCAAGAATATAAAAACTTCACTAGAGGGCTTTAAAATCGAGCTTGATAAAGTAAAAAATATCCCCGTAAGTGAAACAGAGCTGCAGAATGCAAAGAATAACCTGATGGGTAAACGTCAGTTCTTTACGGAAACAAACCTTCAGCAGTCAGGTCTTATGGCATATTATGAGGATAAAGGACTCGGTGCTGATTTTGAACAGAGATTCAACTCGATGATTAATGATGTAACTGTCGAAGATATACAGCGTGTTGCTAACGCTTATATCACTGATAAATATGTGTTGACTGTACTTGCACCGCAAAAATATTTGAAAGAGATGTAATATGGCACTTTCCGCAGTAAAAAGAGGACAAAAAGTACAGATAGAGGTTGATATAGGCATTAACCGCCAGATAATCGACTGTTATATTATAGAACCCGAGTCGGACAGACTTACACTTTCTTTTCCCGAATCAAAAAAAGAATATGCTCCTTATTTGAATGAAGGTACTGAGATAAAAGCTTTTGTGTACAGTTTTACGGGAATAATGATTTTTGATTCGATTGTTTTTGATTCTCCATACAACGGACAGATTGTAATAGAGTTCAATGAACATCATCAGGTTATACAAAGACGCAAGTATCTTAGAATGCCGTTTATTTCAGATTTTTATATAATAAGAGAAGAAGGTAATATAAAAACAGCAACAGTTGATTTAGGCGGTGGCGGTATCAGATTTTTATGCGAGGAAGAACTCGTAACGGATAAAATTTACAATGCACAGTTGAGGCTTAATCCTGCTGAGCCGTTGATAAAGATTGAAGGCACGATTTTTAAAAAGAATTTTTACAGAAATAACGAATATGTTATGGAATTTTCCAGGATAGAAGAAAAAGACCGTGACAAAATCATACAAAAATGTTTGGTGTTGGAGAGGATACAAAACACCAAATCCGATTTTTAAGATTGTTTTGCGAGTTTGCAAAAATAGGACAAGTATTTTAATATTAAGTATAGAGTAAATTATTAGAGCAACCATGTTCAGATTATTACAGTATAGAGATAGAGCCAAAAAAGATTTTAAACCTACGAGCAATCTGCAGAGGGCAATCGAAAAATGCCAGATAGAGCTTGCTAATGACCCTACAAATGCAGAATTGCATGTCAAACTCGGAGATTTGTATATTGAATGGCATTTAGATATCCATCAGGCACGCCAGTATATTGATGAAGCAATTACCGAATACCAGCGTGCACTTGAGTCTTATATAGATTCTGATGCTATATACTTTAAAATCGGCATGGCTTTTTATTATAAAAACGAAATTGACAGGGCAATAAATTATTTTAACCTTGCCGTTGAAAAAAATAAAAAGAATGCAAATGCTTATTATCTGCTGGCATGTTGCCATACTAAAAAAGCTCACTTTCCGGACGCAATGGAGTTCGCTCAAAAAGCTATAAATATTAAACCTTTTTCTTCTTCAAGAGCGCACTATCTGAGATATAATCTTTACCGTGTAATGTCGGTTAAAAATTTTAAAATTACCTTGTTAAGACAGAAGGAATTTCTTCTGGCAATGCTGACTTTGCCTTTTGATAAGTTTGCTTTAAAAAGCGTGTTTAAATTGATTTCTTATCTTCAGTTTTTCCCTATGCTTTTTAAAGGCTGGCTGCTTGTTGCAAAGAATCGTGTTGGTGAAGCTGTTGATTTATACAGAGAAGCTCTGGAAAAAGCCCCCGGGTTTATATTGTTGTATTGTCTTCTCGGAGATATTTACAGAGCTATGGGCAGATATGAAGATGCCATACTGGAATACAAAATGGCAATCATAGTTGACAGTCTTAATATTACCGCATACCGTTCATTGTGTTCTGTCTATGAAGAACTGGGGGATTTGGACAGCGCAGTTGAATCATATTTAAAACTTATTGAAATTCAGCCGAATGCTGCCGAATTTTACAGCAATCTTGCCAATATTTTGTATTTAAAAGGAGAAACCAAAGCAGCTATCTCTTATTATCAGAATGCAATTACACTTAACCCCCGCCCTGAATGGACAAGTGTTATAGCTCAGACCCTCGGTTATGTTTTTCAGGAAGCAGAAAAGAATACTGATGCAGCAATAAGTGCATATCACAGTGCTTATTTGCTTACCCCGACTGATATTGATATTTTTATAAATCTGGGCAGTGCCTTTTATGACAAACAGGAGTACAATAACGCTCTGACTGTTTACAGACGTGCACTTGAACTTGACCCGACAAATGCAAAAATACATTGTAATTTGGGCTTTTTGCACTGGGGTAAAGGTGATATAGACGAGGCAATTAAAGAGTACGAACTTTCCATTAAGTATGACCCTTCTTATGACATTGCTTATAATAATCTCGGGGTAATATATCTTGATGATTTGGGCAGAGTACAGCATGCAATAGAACTTTTTGAAAAGGCGATAAAATTTAATCCTAATTATGCTCTTGCTCATTACAACCTTGGACGCTCAGTAGCAATAAAAGGTGATAAAGTTGAAGCGGCCAAGCTCTATCAGGTTGCAATGGATTTGAATAATGTTACGAATGAACTTGATCCGCAGGAGATTCAGGATAAAATTCAAGGGTTGTTTGATTCTTAACAAGAAGGTTTTTAATATATGCAGCAAAACAACGAAATAAGAGTTTATTATGCAGATACTGACGCTTACGGCGTTGTATGGCACGGTGCTTATCTAAGATGGCTGGAAGCCGGTCGAATTGAATTTACGGATAAAGTACTCGGGCTTGATTTAAAACAAATGCAGGAACATGGCTGTGTACTGCCTGTTGTTGAACTGAACGTAAAATATAAGGTTTCGGCAAGACTTGATGACAACCTGATTTTGACAACAGAGATTGAACAGCTTCGACCGAGTGCAATAGTATTTAAACAAACATTGAAAAACAAAGATACAGGCATAATTAATATAGTTGCAACAGTTACCTGCGTTGCCGTGGATACAAAGACTAATAAAATGTTTAGAAGGCTGCCGGATTGTATCGTAAAACCGTATAAAAAACTTCTGGCTCCGGTATAACACTCAATATCCTGTATGTAAAGTATGATTTTGCATTGTTAAAATATTGTGTTTTTATTGTATCTGGTATAAGGAGCAGATTATGAAATTGTCAAAAGTTGCCATTAAAGAGGGAATTTATGCACCGCTTGAAAGTATTATTGAATTACACAGGGAAAAAGGAATTTCCAGAGAAATAATAAAACGTGATTACGGACAAACAGGTGCTGATATTTTTGACGGGAAAACAAATATTTGTCTTGTTAATGACAAGAATTACCTTAAAGATGATAAATTTATTAATACCATTAAAGTATTTTTTGGAATAGATAAACATAAATATAACTATGAAAGAGGTGATTCGTTAAAAAAAATTATGATGAAATACCTTTTGAATAATGAAACTGTTAATGACAGCCAGATTCAAAATTTTTTCGGAGAAAAGGGGGTTGAAGTACTTGAAGTTTTTAAAGTTATGGGATATGTAAAAAAGCTGGGAAATAAATTCCGTGATTTTTAATTTATTAATTATCAAAAAGCTATGAGTATAATTGATTTGGTTGTTTAATTCTTTTTTCGGTGTAAGTATGTTCAATGATATAAAACTTTTTTACCTTTATTAACATAACCTGGAACCTACAAGATTGACTTAAGCCCAACCGACAGACCTGTGTGTTTTTTGTCGTATTTTAGTTTTTTACAGAAATAGCAAAAAAATTTTTCACGATTTTTATATTCTCATATATAACAAGGAGATATTGATAAATGAAAATTGAGAATAATTACACACAATACAGACAACCGAATTTTGGCAGGTTAAAATCCATACAATACGGTGAGAGCTATTACCCTGACATTTATCCGGAAGAAACTGCAAGACTTTTGAGAACTATTAAAGAATCAAAAGCGTTCAATGAATTTTTTAAACAATATGATGTAGATTTGTTTATTGATAAGGGAAAATATGAGCGGTACAAAAAGACTGACTTTGTTAACATGACCTTAAAAACAGCAGTTCCGAAAACTGATGGTGGCAACTGGTATCCGGAATTAGTGATTGAAGCAGAGGCGAGCGAAAAAGAAGCCTGTCCAACTCAGTATTTGATTAATAGATTAACCCGAAAAATTGAAGATGTAGAATTTTCAGATTTAAAATATGGGCTTGATGGCAAATTAAAAAAACTCGAAAAGGATGAGGAACACAAGAATTTAGACGAAATATACAGAGCTGAGATTGATGATATTACAAATAGTCTTCTCTCGCAGGAGCCAACAGATGCACCTAAAAAGAAAACTTTCGTTGATAAATGGTTAGGCTGGTTAAAATAGTTTGTAGGTATTCTAAATCATTGATTTAGCGCATACTGCTACTTAGCCCGAAACATTAAAAATTATCCCACGGGCACCGTGGTTTCAGTATAAAATCGGGAAAATGGCTGCGGGTGGCAGTAATGCTCGATTTTTTTATTCACTGCGTTCATAAAAATCGGCATTCTGCATCCGTCAAACTATGGCTCGGCTCACCTCGTCTTGTTTGTCGTAGGATTTTCACTAACTGACAAAGCTTCTGTAAAAGAACACATGGTTTGATTTCTTGTTCCACATGGTTTGATTATTTTCGGCAAATTGAAGCCCAAACTTTATC
>CALUSA010000069.1 GCA_944323275.1 Candidatus Gastranaerophilales bacterium | reverse complement strand
GCAAATATAAAAACACAGCTTGAATTAATCAAGGAGGCATTTAAACAAATCTAATGGCAGGTGCACAGGGCTCAAATACAATAAGTGAATTATCATTGGCGATATTTGTAGTAGCGCTGATACTTATCCTGCTTATAGAAGTACCTACCTGGATTATTAACTTTTCAATTTCTTTGAATATTACCCTCGGTATTGTGCTGTTGATGATATCGTTGTACATCCAAAAGCCTCTTGAATTGGCGGCATTTCCTTCTATTATCCTTATTGGTACAATGTTCAGGCTTGTACTGGGTATTGCATCAACAAGACTTATCCTTGCCAAAGGCGAGGCGGGTGAGGTTATTCACGCTTTCGGAACGTTCGTAACCGGCGGTAATATGGTCGTCGGCGGTGTTATATTTATCATTATTACGATTGTTCAGTTTATGGTAATCACCAAAGGTGCGGAACGTATCGCTGAGGTTTCGGCAAGGTTTGCGTTGGACGCTATGCCGGGTAAGCAGATGACCATTGACGCCGATTTTAACGCAGGGTTGATATCACCTGATGAAGCTGTCAAAAGACGTGAAGATTTACAAAGAGAGTCTGCTCTGTTCGGTTCAATGGATGGTGCCATGAAGTTTGTAAAAGGTGATACGATGGCTGGTATTATCATCGTAATCATCAACATCATCGGCGGCTTGTGTATCGGTGTTTTGCAGCAGGGGCTGCCTGTAGGTGATGCTGTTGCCAAATATACAATCCTGACAATAGGTGACGGTTTGTCCTCTCAGGTTCCGTCATTGCTGATGGCTATTTCAGCCGGTATCGTAATGACTCGTGCGTCAGCTGCCAGCCCGAGCTTGGCAACAGATGTTGCCGGTCAGATTTTGAGCAAACCGATGAGTTTGTTCTGCGCTGTCGGCTTTTTGCTTTTGATTGCTGTAACAAGCCATTGGACAGGTTTGCCATGGCTGCCTTTTACAATATTTGCAATAATTATCACAATCGCAGCATTCTCCGTTCTGGTTAATCAGGATGTACAGGCACAACTCGGGCAGTTGGAAAATGTTAAACAGAACATGCAGGATCTTGTTAACCCTAACAAAATGTACGAGCGTTTGGGGGTTGATGTTTTGAGTTTGCAGGTTGGTTCCGGTTTGCTGCCGATAGCCGACCCTGACCAGGAAGGTCAGCTGCTTGCCAAAATTGCTGCTTTACGTCAACGTGTAACTGATGAACTCGGGTATATTATTCCGAATATAAGAATTATGGATTCGTCAGCATTAGACGCAAATGAATATTTGATTTCAATTCGTGGCAACAAAGTTGCAACAGGGTTTGTATATCCCGGGAAACTTATGATTATTGCCGAACAGTGGGATGCAACGGGCAAGCCGACTCCGCCGGATACAATCGTTAACCATGATCCTACTTATCAGGCAAATGCCTACTGGGTTGACCCGTCACAAATTGACGAAAAAGATCATCTCACTGCGGTTGATTCCGTTGACGTAATTGTTACACACCTGCAGGAGTGCGTAAGAAAATACGTTGATGAGGTTATGACTAAAACAGACGTTCTTAAACTTATGGAACTTGTTAAATCACAAGACCCGACGCTTGTTAACGACCTTGTCCCCGCTATTATTTCAACAAGCGATTTAAGAAAAATCTTTGTTAACTTAATCAGAGAAAAGGTTTCTATCAAAGATATCATATTTATTTTTGAAAGACTCTGCGACTATGCAAGATTTTCTAAAGAACCTGATATTTTGTCAGAACGTATCAGAGCCGCATTAGGACGTCAAATTTGTTTGTCTAACTGTACGGAAGATAAGGTGTTGTATGCACTTACACTTTCCAGTGAATGGGAAAAAACACTTGATGACAGCTGCCAGAGAACAGAGCTGGGAACAATGTTTTTGTTAAATCCTATGCAGGTTCAGGAGCTTATTGAAACAACGGCTTCTACCCTTATGAGAGCGCACCAGACAGTCGGCAGACAGCCCGTGATACTTTGTTCTCCGAGAATAAGACTGCCTTTGTATCAGCTGCTTGAAAGACATATTCCGACTATAGTTGTTATTTCATATAGTGAATTGATTACCGATATCAGGGTCGAAGCTGTTGACACAATCGGTGAAATGTATGCGCAGGGCTATTAATAAGAGGTAATTATGCTGGAACAATCCACTGAGCGTTCAATTGAATATATGAAAAAAAGAGCATATGAAATTATTGACTCTACACCTATGTACCAGTATAAAGGCTCTGTATCAAAACTTCTCGGGTTAACTGTTGAAGTTAAACTCCCGGGTTTAAAAATAGGTGATTTGTGTTTCATTGAAACATACAACGGTGAAAAGAAGCCGGCTGAGGTTGTTGCTTTTAAAGGTGATACCGCCCAGCTGCTTTTGCTTTACGACGGAGCCGGAATCGGACAGGGCAGTCTTGTGCAAACAGCCGGTGCGCCTATTATGCTTCCTGTAGGCGATTTTTTGTTAGGACGTTTGATAAGCCCGATGGGCGAGCCAATTGACGGAAAACCTCTGGATACTTCTAATGCAAATTTTGTTTCTATTGACGGACCTGCACCTAGTCCTTTTGACAGACCGATTATCAATACCATGTTTTCAACCGGTGTAAGGGCAATAGATGCGACTTTGACCATGGGTGCAGGACAACGTATGGGGCTGTTTGCAGGTTCAGGTGTAGGTAAAAGTACCATGCTCGGTATGATTGCAAGAAACTCGGATGCAGATGTTAACGTTGTGGCTTTGATAGGCGAACGTGGAAGGGAAGTAAAAGAGTTTATAGAGGATTCTCTGGGTGTAGAGGGTATGAAAAAATCCGTACTGGTTTGTTCTACTGGTGATCAGCCGCCGTTAATACGTCAAAAATGTTTGCAGGCTGCAACTTCTGTTTGTGAATATTTCAGAGATCAGGGCAAAAAAGTTTTCCTAATGACAGATACCGTAACACGTTGTGCTATGGCAGGGCGTGAAGTCGGTCTGTCAATTGGTGAGCCGCCGACGATGAAAGGTTATCCGCCTTCAATCTTTTCTTGGCTGCAAAAAGTTCTTGAACGTGCAGGTAACAGTCCTAAAGGCTCTATTACTGCACTTTATACTGTACTTATGGAAGGTGATGATATTAATGACCCGATTGTAGATACGGTGCGTGGTATTACTGACGGGCACATTTTTTTAAGCCGTAAAGTTGCAGAAATGAACCATTACCCTGCAATTGATATTTTAGGAAGTATTTCCCGTCTTATGTCGGCAATTGCAACGCCCGAGCATAAAGAGGCTGCAGCGAAAATGCGTCGTGCAATGGCTTTGTATCGAGAAAACAAAGATTTAATCGATGTTGGTATGTACGTTGCAGGGTCTAACCCAAAACTTGATATTGCAATAGAAATGATGCCGCAAATTAACGCTTTTTTGCAGCAGAGAGTTTCTGATTCCGTAACAATGGAAACAACAATTAACACGCTTATACAAATGATGGCACCGGTTGATATTTAATATTGATCCGTTTTATTCCAGTGCAAGCACTCCGGCTCCTATCATGCCGGCATTATTGCCTGTAGAAGCACGTTTGACTTTTACAGAGGTAACAACAGATTCTGCGTTAATTTTGGTTTCGAGTTTTTCAACATCGATGAAATTGCACATACCGCCTGAAATAACAATGCAATCGGGATTGAAAATATCGGTAAGCGACACAAGCCCGACAAACATATACTCCATCCACTGTTCAAAAACTTTTATTGAATAAGCGTCATTCTGGTTTATACCGTCTGTAATATCGTAGGTGGTGATTTCATCAGGGTGTTTGTCTTTATAAATACTTGTTTTAAACTCGGGATAATCCAGTGCACCTGTTCTGGCACAATTTTTTAAACCTGTACCTGAGGCATAAGACTCCCAGCAGTCGTATCTTCCGCAGGTACATTTTTGCCTTTTGTCCGCAAATATTTTCATGCTGCCTACTTCAAGTGCATTTCCGCCGGCACCTTTGAATAATTTGCCGTTTGAGATTACACCTCCGCCAATACCTGTGCCTATTGTTATCATTAATACAGTATTAAAACCTTTTGCGGCACCGTTTTTGTATTCTGCAGCGCAGGCACAGTTTGCATCATTTTCTACATATACTTTTTTGTCGCACAGTGTAGAAAAATCTATTTTGTTATACCCGTCGGGAAGATTTGGTGTGGAACTTAAAACCCGTGTGTTTTCAAGATTTACCGCTCCTGCCGAGGACAGCCCCACGGCATCAATTTCTGTATAATATTCGTCAATAATATTTTTAAGAGTAGAGTAAATTTCTTCCGCTGTTTTAGGTGTAGCAGTCTTTTTGACTTCTGAAACCACATCGCCTTTTTCGTTTATAAGACCGTAAAGAATTTTTGTTCCGCCTATGTCAATGCCCAGAGATTTTTTCACCTAAACCGCCTTTTCTCTGTTAACAAATCTTTTGGTAATAAGCTGTGGTCTTGTAATAGCTGAACCTATTACTACGGAATGAGCACCTATTGAAAAAGCTCTGTCTACCTGTTCAGGTGTCCAGATACGCCCTTCAAGAATAACTGGACAGTCTAGTGCCTCTACAAGTTTTTGCAACAGTTCAAAATCCGGCTGGTCAGAAACATCAGGAGATTCCAATGTATATCCTGAAAGTGTTGTTGAAACTATATCCGCACCGAGAATACGAGCCGAAATACCTTCCTGCAGTGTAGATACATCAGCCATTGCAATTTTTTTATTGATTTTTATAAATCTGATAAGCTGTGTGAGATTATTTTCGCCTCTCGGACGGGAAGTTCCGTCAAAAGCAATAATATCAGCCCCTGCCTGTATCAAATCTTTAGCATCTTTTATTGTCGGGGTTATATACACAATTTCCCGCCAGTTCGGCGGTATGACCTCAGGCTTTGTAATACCGATTACCGGTATTTTGAATAGTTTTTTTGCGTTTAGCACATCCCTGACTCCTGCAACACGCAGGGCAGCAGCTCCGCCTTTGACAACAGATTGCATCATTGCAATCATACAATCCTCTTTATACATAGGTTCGGAAGGCATTGCCTGAACAGATACTATTACTTTATTTTTTATCTGCGAAAGTATATCCATAACAGTCTAATTATAAATCATTATTTGTACCGAGTGCAAACTGTTTTGTTCATGAAATATTATGTAAATATTTGTTAATAAATGACTTTTATTGCTAAAGAATTGATTAATAAAAACCGATAAGTATATTGTAAGTAGATTGTTTGAATAGGGAGTATTTCAAAATGTACAGTTTTCAAAAATTTAAAAATGCGTTAAAAGAATCGGAAGAAAAAAGACAGGAAATATTGCAAAAGGATATTAAAAAAGTCCGTGATGCAGTAGAAAAGTTTTTAACAATGGCTATGGAAAATACTGCCAGTGTGGCAAGAACTCAATATTCCGGTCTGGAAATGTTTTAAAATTTCTTTTTACTTTCTTTATTTGTTTTGCAAAACAAAAAATTTAAGGTCTGTACTTTATTGTACAGACCTTGTGGTATTTAATATTATTTTAGAATGTAAACAAATATTAACATTTCTTTTTGAATCAGGCAATTTGCAGACGAAAAAATACTTTATATAAGAGTAAGGGATATCAAAAATTTAAAGGAAGATTAAAATACTGTAAACTTTTAAGTTTGTTGATTTGAACTTAACAAAACAAAAGACAATAAAGTTTTATCCATATACTCTCTCTCTCTTAATATCCTCGTGTTTATTTAATGTTTGCAACAACTTGCAAACATTTTTTTTATGTAATTGTTTTAGTCGGTAAAAAAGTTATCTTCTTTTACTTCACTGTGCAGGTAGTTTTCTGTGGGGACAAATTTTGAAAATAAATTACGCAGACCCGGAGCGTTTGTGTCGCTTCCCATATAAGGAAAAACAACAGCTGTCGTTACCAGAACTCTGCTGTCTTTACGTATTAATTTTAAAAATTTTGATGTGTCTGCTGATTGCAAATTGTCAGTCCAGTTAATATTTTGCGTGTCTACACTTATGACGTTATCTTGATTATTTCGTTTGGCATATTCGATATTTTTTTTAATCCGATTTTTAGCTGTATTTGTACACAAAACAGAGGCAAATAATAGATTGGTGTTATTTTTTAATCTATTTAAATTATTAGCTTCCTCCTGATAGTTGAACATTTCAAACATAACAGAATTTCCTGATATAAAACAGTCATCAAGTATAACGATTGTGGAACCGTTCGGAAGTTTTAAATCAGTATTAGGGGTACAAAAATCTCCTTTCCAGTAAATAATTTTATCATCCGGTATGTTGTTGGCTTTTTGATATTGATAAGTAATAAGTCCGAAGCTTTTGTTAGGGTTAAGTACCGTGTAATAGATGTTTTTTTCACTGCGTCCTTTGGATTTGACTTCTTCTGTTATTTTTTTATGTAGTGTTTGCAGTTTTTGGCTTAAAGATTTTGGGGAATAAACATTAAGATTTAAGTCGATATAGTTAAGCAATAAATTCGCAGTTGTACCGGTTTCAAGTTCAGGTGTTTTGCCGGCAATGTTTTTTATCATTGTTGTAAATTCTGTTTTTGATGGCATAACCGGGTTTAGGTTGTTTGCGATTGTTGAATAATCAGTAAATGCCGCTTGGGAGATTGATATGCGTACAGGTGTAAACCCTAGTGATTGTATATCTTTTAGATTTTTATAATTAAAAATAATATCCAGTATTTTTTTTTGTGAAAAATCAGGATGTAACCTTTTTAGAGTTTGATATTTTCGGGTAAGTTCAAGAGTATTTTGTTCAAAAGACTTGCCCTGATTTAAAAAGTTGTATGAGTTTTCAAAGTTGTCTAAATATACTGGTGTTAAAGTTGTATTATTTAAAAATTCCCGCTTAAAAGTTTCCGGAGAATCATGTTTGAGTTTTTTTAATAATTTTATTGAATTTTGGTCTAATATCAATGCAGCTTTTTTGGCACTGTAATCCATTGGATATTTAAAAAAAGTTAAATAATCCAGTATGCACCCCAGCGGTACGCCTTGGTTTTTAGGTATTTGAGTAACAATTCTTGTTGTATAATCATCAGGAATTTTTAAAACAGAAGCAGGTGTAAACGAATTGTTATTTTGTTCTTTAAGCAATTTATTTTTGTATGCAAACAACATCGAAAAATCAAAAATCTCGCTTATTTTATTTTTATAAAGTTTTTTTGCAAGATTATTCATAGAACTATAGCTGCTGTAAGAAGATAAAGCACTCATATTGTGAAGAATTTCTTCAATACTTAAATCAGGAAATTCGTGCTGAATTCTTTTTGAAATTTTTTCAATATCTTTTTCGCTGTATATCCCAAGAGAATCCTGTATATGTTTGTAAGTGTTTTCGTAATGTAAATCCAAAGGATTTGCTGACGGAGTAAATTTATCTTCTGTGTCGGTATAATGCAGTGCGTACCCGCCCGAATTGATTTGATGGAAGGAGTGTTGAATATATTTATGTTTCTTTATACCAAAACTACTATTAATAACAGGTAAAATCATTTTTTTTAAGACTTTTTGTAATCCTCATGCTGTCATTTGGTATAAAAAACAAACAAAAATTTTTTTGCCGGATTTTATTTTTCCGTAACAAAAAGGTTTACAAATGCCAGTAAAATACTCCCCAGAACATCTGAAACATGCCAGACTAATGCAGAAATAAAGAACACAGGCTGCATAAAAAATCTTATAACCTGAGGCAGATACATTGCGTCAGAGTTTATCAGATGCAATTTATCGTTAAAAGAACCTGAGCAGACATTTTTTTTGCCTTCTTCTATATTTTTTTCAAAATCGCTGTAGTATTTATTTGCATCCTGATATTTGTTTTCATATTTTTTGTGAACACGCTCCCTGACTTCTTCTGATACAGGTTTGTAAGAAGATGTATATGAATGCTTGGGGGTTCTGCTTTTGCCTTTTGTTGAACCGAAAACTATTTTGTTATATTCATTTCGCAGTCTGTAATCAGAAAGTACTTCGTAAGCTTCGTTTATATCTTTCATCATCTGTTTGCTTTCGGGCGAATCATTGTTTAAATCAGGGTGCCAGCGTTTAGCCAGTTTTTTATATGCCTGTCTGATGACTGTTTCGTCGTCAGTAGGCTCTATACCTAGTATTTTGTAATAATTTTTGTTAAAATTCATTTTTTATTAAGCCCGAGGATTAAAAGTAAATCAACGTTATTAATTTTATCATATAATAGCAATTATTTTTTTTCTAAAGTTTTGTAGACTTAAAACCAATATAACGGGATAAATAAATGAATATAAACGATTTTAACAGCCTTTTTCAGTTTGATTATAGACCTAGATATACTGTGAAAAAAGATAAAGATACGCCAAAGCTTAATACCTTAAAAACTGATGTTTTTGAAAAAACATCAAAACGGGCGGATAACATAGAGATAAAAATTAATCATGTATGCCCGAAAACCAGAGTAACTAAAACAATAAAAGCCGTTATGAACCCGCTTGATAAAGGTACTGTTTACAGAAAAGTTTTAAATGAAAATACCGGTAAAATCGAGAAAGTTCCAATGGAAGTTGATATTGCAAAATCAGAAGATAAAACAAGTGTAAGCTACTATTTTTTAGCCCCTGATACACATGAAGAAATAGGATTTGTTATTATAGACGATTGGAAAAAGTCCAGATTAAATTATTTGCTGGACTGTGACATTGTTGAAGACACAAGATTGTTGGATAATTTCCCTGAACAGGGAATATACGGGGATAGGGTTTCTGTTTATTATTTGCAAAATAATGATGAAGATAAATACGGCGGCATAGGCAAATTAGCCGATCAAATAACAATAGAATATTGTTTACAGTCAGGTATTGAGCCTAATATAGTTTCTATGGCAGACGGCAATTCTCATACGGCACATTATAAAAGGGGCAGACGTTTTTTGCCTGTTGAAAAGTATGACAAAGATGTTGATTATTATGAGTTTGTTAAACAATACGGAACAGATGACCCGAATAAGATTATAGAAGAAAGAATTTTGAATACTCCTGACGGTGAAAAAGTTGATACTACAGATTTGTTCGGCTTGTATATGTACATGCCGCAGGAGGTTATACAAAAATATCTTGAGTTGATAAAAACAAATCCTATACTGCATTAACTTGAATTTCTTGTTTTTATAAAAAGAAGTTTTTAAAAAACGAAAAATAATTACAAAAGATTAACGCAAATTATTTTTATAAACAAAGAGCTAATAGGCTTGTATCCATGATTTCAAGTCTTTTTTAAGAATTATAAAAGAATTAATGTAAAACTTTTTGTAAATGTCGAAAACGGGCTTTTTTATTGAATATAGCGTATTGCTACACAGGTAAAATTGTAAAATAAAAAGCATGGGCAGAATAAAAATTGCCCATGCGCACAAAATTTGTTTTAATATGAATATACAAGTTCGGATATCAATTAAATTTTATTTTCATAAAAGAAATTAAAAATTTTTTCGGGGATACGATTTATGCAAAAATTTTTTTGCATAATAAGTGTACTTTTTACCCTATTCCGCACTAGCGTATTAAATAATTACATCATTTAATCGATAAAAAACAGTCAAAAAGAATTTATAATGATAGATGAGATTAGAATCTGTCAGTTTCGGAGGACAAAACTTTGTTAGAACATGGTTATATTCAGATTTATACAGGGGACGGTAAAGGTAAAACTACGGCTTCTTTAGGTTTAGCTTTGCGTGCACTCGGACATGGCTGGAAAGTTCTTGTCATCCAATTTACTAAAGGCGATTCAGGTACTACTTATGGCGAAATTGCTTCTGCCGGTCAGTTTTTGCCTAATCTTGAGGTACATCAATTTGGTATGGACAGAGTTGTCTACAAACACAATGTTTGTATTGAAGATTATAAAGAAGCTAAAAAAGGCTGGGAACTCGCTAAACAGGCTATTCAAAGCGGTGAATATCAGCTTATTATTCTTGATGAAATTAACATCTGTGTAGCAATGAATATGATTAAAGTTGCAGATGTAAAAGAAGTTTTGATGAATAAACCGGAAAGCTTAGAAATTGTATTAACAGGCAGATATGCTCATCCTGAGCTTGTTGCGATGGCTCATCTGGTTACTGAAATGAAGCCTATTAAACACTACTTTGATATGGGTGTTATGGCAAGACAAGGTATCGAATATTAACGCATTAATTAAGCGTAAATATACGGAGAAATGGGGAAATATGGGAGGTTTGTTTAATAACAACTCCCTTTTTTTTATTTTTAAATTTAGTTTATTTTAAATAGTCGTTTAATTTTTTTGTCTTGTATAAGTTTTCTAAATCGTCATATCCGCCTACATAGTGGTCATTAATTATGATTTGCGGAACTGTTGAGATACCGGGTTTGTTATATTTTTTTGAAAGTTCTTCGCACATTTCATCAAAATTATCATCGCTGTTTATTTCTTCAAATTCAAGATTCAGCATTTTTAATAATTTTTTTGCTTTAATGCAGTACGGACAGGTTTGTGAAGTGTAGATTGTAATTTTATTCATTTTAAAACTCCTTATAAACAGAATAACATTGTACCATAATAATAACGCTAAATTGTATCCTTTAGGGTATAAAATATGCGCTGTAATAGATTTTTAAAAGTTAATATATATTAGCAGATTTTTATGGAGTTTTTAATACTTAAAACCTACGCTTTAAATCCTTTGAATTTGTACAAACAAGAGCTTGTCGGATTAACCAATCCGCCAAGCTTTCAGACGTTTTTTTACCCCTTAAAAAACAACAAATTTTTTTCATAAATGTAACAAATTATTAAAATTTCTCAAAAAAGTGTTTAGAAAACACAAAAAATGGGAATTAAAAATATAGAAGGA